>JAYSQK010000487.1:0-5781 GCA_043721555.1 Frankiales bacterium | reverse complement strand
GCGCGCCCGGGCGTAGACGTCCGCCCAGGCGGTGCCTGGCTTGATCGAGAGAGTCACAACGGGATCCTTTGCGTCTGGCGGCAACACCGAACCATGTCTGCAGGGTCCCACCAGTTGCAAGTCCGGTCCCGCCTGTCAGGACGTCGTCTTTGGCCAGTGCCGCCACCGGGCCAGGAAGCTCAGCTAGAACAGCACGCTCGCGAAGGTCCCCACCTGCCGGAACCCGACCTTCTCGTAGGACCGCCGGGCCGCCGTGTTGTAGTCGTTGACATACAGGCTGACCACCGGTGCGATCGCCGCGCGGGTGGCTGCGACGACTGCGGCGGTGCCCGTCGTGCCCACCCCCCGGCCGCGTAGCGAGGGGTGCACCCAGACGCCCTGCACCTGGGCCACCGAGCTCGTCGCCGCACCCACCTCGGCCTTGAAGACCACGACCCCGTCGTCAAAGCGGGCAAAGGCCCGGCCCTGCTCGACGAGCTCGTGCACGCGGGCTCGGTAGAGCGCCCCGCCGTCGCCGGCGAGCGGCGAGACGCCGACCTCCTCGGTGAACATCGCGATGCAGGCCGGGAGCAGCTGCTCGACCTCGTCCTCGCGGACCCGGCGGACCCCGGGGTCGGCGGGCACCAGCGGCGGCCCATCGACAGCAAGCAGCGGCTGGGCGGCGCGGACGTCACGCGACCGGCCCCAGCTCGGGGCCACCACGCGCCACAGCTCCAGGACCGCGGCGGCCGGACCGACCACCGACGAACAGCGCCGTCCCTGGCGCCGGGCGCGCTCCCCAAAGGCCCGGGCCGCCTCGGCCGTGGCTTGCACCGGCACCAGGTTGGCCCCTGCATAGCAGACGGACTCGAGCCGCCCGCGGTCGCCGTAGCCCCAGACCTCCGCACCGAGCCGCCAGCTGTCCACGCCTGCGGCCTGCACCCGGGAGGCCACGAACACGTTGGCCACGGGGTCGCGCGCGAGCAGCAAGAGCACCTCGTCGAGGTCGCGGCTGTCGAGCACACGCACACCCGAGCTCGTCCTCAGCACCGGCGTTTCCTGCGCACGCAGCGGAGCGTACGGCGGGATCGCTGCCTTTGTGGGCCGTGCCCCCGACGTCGGCCCGGCGACGGGTACGACAGGCGGCCGCCGAGTCGCTAGGACGCCCCGACGACCGGCTCCCCGTCGGGGCCGACGTAGCCGGCAGCCAGCTTCAGGGCCTCCTCGATGAGCGTCTGGACGATCTGCGCCTCCGGGACCGTCTTGATGACCTCGCCCTTGACGAAGATCTGGCCCTTGCCGTTGCCGGAGGCGACACCGAGGTCGGCCTCGCGGGCCTCACCCGGACCGTTGACGACGCACCCCATCACGGCCACCCGCAGCGGCACGGTGAGGCCTTCGAGCCCGGCCTGGACCTTCTCGGCCAGGGTGTAGACGTCGACCTGGGCCCGGCCGCAGGACGGGCAGGAGACGATCTCCAGGCCGCGCTGCTTGAGGTTGAGCGACTCCAGGATCGCCAGGCCGACTTTGACCTCCTCGACCGGCGGGGCGGACAGCGACACCCTGATGGTGTCGCCGATGCCCTCGGCCAGCAGCGCGCCGAAGGCCACCGCCGACTTGATCGTGCCCTGGAAGGCCGGCCCTGCCTCGGTCACGCCGAGGTGCAGCGGGTAGTCGCACTGCTGGCTGAGCAGCCGGTAGGCCTGCACCATCACGACCGGGTCGTTGTGCTTGACCGAGATCTTGATGTCGCGAAAATCGTGCTCCTCGAACAGTGAGCACTCCCAGAGCGCGGACTCGACCAGCGCCTCCGGGGTCGCCTTGCCGTACTTCGCCATGATCCGCTTGTCGAGGCTGCCGGCGTTGACGCCGATCCGGATCGGCGTGCCCGCGGCCTTGGCCGCCTTGGCGACATCGCCGACCTTGCCGTCGAACTCGCGGATGTTGCCCGGGTTGACCCGCACGGCCGCGCAGCCCGCATCGAGCGCGGCGTAGATGTACTTGCTCTGGAAGTGGATGTCGGCGATCACCGGGATCTGCGACTTGGCCACGATCGTGGCAAGCGCCTCGGCGTCGACCGGATCGGGGACGGCGACCCGGACGATCTGGCAGCCGGTCGCGGTCAGCGCGGCGATCTGCTGCAGCGTGGCGTTGATGTCGGCCGTCACCGTCGTGGTCATCGACTGCACGCTGATCGGCGCCCCACCACCGACGAGCACGCCGCCGACATCGATCTGCCGGGTCTTCCGGCGCTCGCCGAGGCGGGCCGGGATTTCGGGCATGCCGAGTGAGATCGCCTGTGTCATAGGGAGCTAGCCACCCAGCTTGATCGGGTTGACGATGTCTGCGCCGAGCACGAAGAAGGTGAAGCCGATGAACAGCGCGACGACCGCGAGGGTGACCGGGGTGAGCTTGTTGAGGTCGACCCGCTGCAATTCGCCGACGTAGCCGCGGGCCCGGCGGAGCTTGTCGCGGGCCTGCTCGAAGGCCAGCACCGCGATGTGGCCGCCGTCCAGGGGCAGCAGTGGCAGCAGGTTGAACACCCCGACGAACAGGTTGAGCCCGGCCATCAGCAGCAGGAAATCGGCCACGCGCACCGCGAACGGCACCGGTGCGTTGATGATCTCGCCGCTCACCCGGGCCGCCCCGACGACCCCGACGACGCCGGTCGGGTCGCGGTGCTTGCCGTAGATGCCGCCGATCGTGCCGAGCTTCTTGGTCAGCGTGTCGTAGGTGCCGGTGACGATCAGCCCGAGCGTCGCGCCGGTCTGCTTGACCGCTGCGACCGGGCCGAGGCGCTTGAGGACGAAGGGGTCCTGGCCGATCCCGATCGCGCCGACCTGGACGGTCGTGGTCGGCTTGGCCAGGTCGGGTCGGGTCACCAGGGCCGGGGTCAGCGCGACCGTGCGGTCCCGACCGTCCCGGCGTACGACGAGGTTGATCGCCTTGCCGGCCGAACCACGGACGATCTCGGTGAACTGGCGGTACGTCGTGACGGTGCGACCGTCGGCCCGGACGACCCGATCCCCGACCCGGAGGCCGGCCGCTGCGGCGATCCCCGGGATCGTGCCGGTGGGGCACTGACCGGCGGCCTTGCTGGCCCCGCCGGCCGCCTGGTTGGCGCTGGTGATGCTGGTCTGCACGCAGGCGAGCGGCGCGGTCAGCACCGGCGCCTTGGCATCGACCGTGCCGATCGCGAACGACACCCCGGCGACGAGCACGACCGCGATGAGGAAGTGGACGGTCGAACCGGCGGCCAGCACGACGGTGCGGCGACCGGCCGGCTGGCGGAAGAAGGCGCGGCGCTCGTCGCCGGGCTCGATCTCCTCCAGCGGCGTCATTCCGACGATCTTGACGAAGCCGCCGGCGGGGATGGCCTTGATGCCGTACTCGGTCTCACCGCGCCGGCGTGAGAACAGCGTCGGGCCGAACCCGACGAAGAACTGGGTGGCCTTCATGCCGTAGTGCCGGGCGGTCAGGAAGTGCCCGGCCTCGTGCAGCATGACCGAGACGAGCAGGGCGACGACGAATGCGACAACGCCGACGGCGGTCACGGGCGGGCCTCTCCGGTGAGCTCGGTGGCGCGGGCGCGCGCCCACGTCTCTGACTCCAACACCTCGACCAGTGTCGGGCGTTCCCTGAGCCCGTGCTCATCGACAACCTGCGCGACGGTGTCGACGATGGCCGCAAAGGCCAGCCGGCCGGCGAGGAACGCCGCGACGCAGACCTCATTGGCCGCGTTGAGGGTGGCGGGCGCGGTGCCGCCCTGGACGCCGGCCCGCCGGGCCAGCGCGACGGCCGTGAAGACCCGCTCGTCGAGCGGCCGGAACTCCATCGTGGTCGGAACCGTCCAGTCCATCGACGGGCCCGCCGCAGGCACCCGGTCCGGCCAGGACAACCCGAGCGCGATCGGCAGCCGCATGTCAGGAGGGCTGACCTGGGCGATCGTCGAGCCGTCGACGAAGCTCACCATCGAGTGCACCAGGGACTGCGGGTGGACGACGACCTCGATCGCGTCGTAGGCGATGCCGAACAGCAGGTGCGCCTCGATCAGCTCCAACCCCTTGTTGATCAGCGTCGCGCTGTTGATCGTGACGACCGGGCCCATGTCCCAGGTGGGGTGGGCGAGCGCCTGCTCGACCGTGATGCCCGCGAGGTCGGTGCGGCCGCGGAACGGCCCGCCGCTGGCGGTGAGCACGAGCCGGGCGACCTCGTGCTTGGCGCCGCCCCGCAGACACTGGGCCAGGGCGCTGTGCTCGCTGTCGACCGGCACGATCTGGTCGATGTACGGCGTGACGAGCGGCCCGCCGGCAACCAGGCTCTCCTTGTTGGCGAGCGCCAGGGTGCGGCCGGCCTGCAGGGCGGCGAGGGTCGGCGCGAGCCCGACCGAGCCGGTCATCGCATTGAGCACCGTGTGGCACGGCCAGGCAGCCACCTCGGTCGCGGCCTCCGGGCCGGCCAGGATCTTGGGGAGCGCGAACCCGCCGGCACTGAAGCCGCGGGCCTGGGCCTCGGCGTAGAAGGCCAGCTGCAGGTCCTGCGCGGTGGTCGCCTTGGCGACGGCCACCACCTCGACGCCGAACTCGAGCGCCTGCCGGGCCAGCAGCTCGACCCGGCCGCCGCCGGCCGCCAGCGCGACCACCCGGAACCGGTCGGGATTGCGGCGCACCACGTCGAGCGCCTGGGTGCCGACCGAACCGGTCGATCCCAGCAGCACGATGTCGCGGGTCACACCCGCCAGTGTAGGAAGGGCGACCGAGATCCTCGACCCTGGGAGCGCCCGTGCTCGTCGTCATCGCCACTGTCCCCGGCAAGCCCGGCTCGCGCGAGCAGCTACAGGCCGCGCTGGCCGCCTGCGCCGCCGCCAGCCGCACCGACCCCGGCTGCCAGAGCTACGCCTTCTGGACCGACGTGGAGAACCCCGACGGCTACGCCTCGATCGAGACCTGGGACAGCCAGGCGGACCTGGACGCGCACATGAAGACCCCGCACGTGGCGGCCCTGTTCGCCGCCATCGGCGACCACGTGGCCGGCGCGCCGGTCATCACGACGTACGACGTCGCCGAGGTCCGCTAGTCACTCGAGCGCGGCGAGTTGGCCGCAGGCGCCGGCGATCTCGCGGCCGCGGGTGTCCCGCACGGTGGTGTTGACGCCCGCGGCCCGGAGCCGGCGGACGAACTCCTGCTCGACCGGCTTGGGGCTCGCGTCCCACGCCGAGCCGGGGGTGGGGTTGAGCGGTATCAGGTTGACGTGCACGAGCTTGCCGGCGAGCCGCTTGGCGAGCAGGTCGGCCCGCCACGGCTGGTCGTTGACGTCCCGGATCAGGGCGTACTCGATCGACAGCCGGCGGCCGGTGCGGCGTACATAGCCGAAGGCGGCCTCGAGGACCTCACGGACGGGCCAGCGGGTGTTGACCGGGACGAGGGTGTTGCGGAGCTCGTCGTCCGGGGCGTGCAGCGACAGCGCGAGGGTCACCTGCAGGCCCTCCTCGGTGAACTTCCTGATCGCCGGCACGAGGCCGACGGTGCTGACCACCACGTTGCGCTGGCTCAGGCCGAGCCCGCCCGGCGCGGGGTCGACGATGCGGCGGACCGCGGCCACCACCCGGCTGTAGTTCGCCAGCGGCTCACCCATGCCCATGAACACCACATTGCTGACCCGGCCGCCGGCCGCTGCCTCCGACCGTTGGGCGGACACGACCTGGTCGACGATCTCGGCGGTCGACAGGTTGCGGGTCAGCCCGGCCTGGCCGGTCGCGCAGAACGGGCAGGCCATCCCGCAGCCGGCCTGACTGCTGACGCA
>JAYSQK010000486.1:0-3569 GCA_043721555.1 Frankiales bacterium | reverse complement strand
GGCGGCCGGTGAAGCGCTTGCCGAGGGCGTTGAGGCCGCCTGGCTCGAACATCACGACCACGATGACGGCTGCGCCGTAGAGCAGGGCTGAGATCTTGCCCGGGTCGTACCCGCCGCCGCTGCCAGCGGCCGCCACGAAGGGCAGCCGGTCGCTGTAGGTCGACAGCAGCTGCGGAATGACGATGACGAACGTGGCGCCGAGGGTCGCGCCGCCGATCGAGCCCAGGCCGCCGATGACGATCATGGCGAGGAAGCTGATCGACAACGGCAGATTGAAGTAGTCCGGGGTGACCCGGGTGAAGGCCAGCGACACCATGACGCCGCCCAGTCCGGCGTACATGCTGGAGAGCACGAACGCACCGGCCTTGGTCCGGCGGACATCGACACCCATGACGGCGGCGGCCACCTCGCTGTCGCGCATCGTCTGCATCGCGCGACCCATCCGGCCGCGCAGGATGTTCTGGGCGAAGATGTAGGAGAGCACGGTCAGCAGGAGGAAAAGCTCCCAGAGCTTCTCGTAGCGACCGAACGGCACATTCAGGATGAACAGCTGGGGGTCGGCGGGGCCAAACGAGAAACCGGGCACGGTGAAGTCGGCCACCGCGCGGCCGTTGAAACCACCGGTGACGGTGCGGAAGTTCTCGTACACGAAGGACCCGATGAAGACCAGCGCGAGCGAGGCCACACCGAGATAGATGCCGCGCAGTCGCGAGGCAATCGGGCTGAAGACCAGACCGGCGAAACCTGCGGCCAGGACGGCCAGCAGCCCGGATAGCAGCGGGGGAAATCCGAGGCCACTGGCGGACGAGGCACCGAGCACACCGGAGCTGCCGGCGAAATAGGCATAGCTGTACGCGCCGACCGCCAGGAAGAAGGCATGCGCGAGGGAGAGCTGCCCGGCGCCGCCGACCAGGAGCGTGAGCCCGATGGCCGCGACGATCGCCGACATCGCGAACAGGCCGGTCGTGAGGCCGGCCGTCTGGAGGTAGAGCGGCAGGATCGCGACGACGACGACGATCGCGAGGCGGATCAGGGAGCCCACGCCGGGACGACGCCGAGCCGGCGGGGCGGGGGCTCTGTCGACCCTGGTCGGGTCGTCGGCCGTGGCGAGCTCAGACACGGGTCAACTCCCTCGTGCCGAGCAGGCCGGACGGGCGCACGAGCAGGACGACCAGCATCACCAGATAGGGCGCGACGTCCCCGAGGCTGCCACCGGCAAGGGTCACGTTGTAGCCGGCGACGAGCGCTTCGGCAAGCCCGATCGCGAGGCCCCCGAGCACCGCACCTGCGGTGCTGTCGAGCCCCCCGAGAATCGCTGCCGGGAACGCGCGCAAGGCAACCACCCGCACCGACGCGTCGATGCCCGGGCTCGGGAAGGCGGTGAGGAAGACCGCGGCCACCGCGGCCAGGACGCCGGCGACGACCCAGGCGGTCGCGGTCACCCGGCCCCGACGGATGCCCATCAGGGCAGCCGCTTCGCCGTCCTCGGCCGAGGCGCGCATGGCCACGCCCCAGGAGGAATACTTGAACGCGAGGAAGAACAGCCCCAGCAGCACGGCCGCCACGATGATGGCGGCGAGCCGGGCCTGCGGGAGCGAGACCGATCCGAGCTTGACCAACCGGTTGCCCCAGGGGTCGCCGATGTCGAGGGTGTCGGCCCCGAATCGCCTGGTCAGCTCGGTGATCAGGACGATGTCGACACCGATGGTGAGGATGGCGAGGGTATTCACGCTGCCATCACGCAGTTTGCGGACGAAGACGCGCTCGATGAACAGGGCGGCGAGGCCGGAGGTGGCCACGCCGAGCAGCAGGGCCGGGACGAATGGCATGTGCTCGTGCGCCCGTGCCACGACGTAGCCGCCGAGCACCAGGAGGCTGCCGTGCGCGAAGTTCACCACCTCAGTGGACTTGAAGACGATGACAAAGCCCAATGCGATCAGGGCGTAGATGCTGCCCAGGCTTAGGCCGTTGACGATGAGATTCAGGAACTGGCTCATGACGCGTCCTCCTCGTCCTCACCGGTGCCGAGATAGGCGCGGATGACCTCTGGATCGTCCTGGACCTCGCGCGGTGGCCCGTCGGCGATCAACCTGCCGAAGTCGAGCACCGTCACCCGGTCCGAGATCCCCATCACCAGACCCATGTCGTGCTCGACGAGCAAGATCGAGATGCCCAGCTCGCGGCGCACCTCGGCGATCAACCCGGCCATCCGGGCTGTCTCGTCGTTGTTCATGCCGGCGACCGGCTCGTCGAGGAGCAGCAGTTTGGGCTCGCAGGCCAGCGCCCTGGCGACCTCGACCCGCTTCTGGTCGCCGTAGGACAGCAGCCCGGCCGGTGCGTCCAATTTGGCGCCGAGGCCGACGAAGTCGGCGATGTCACGCACCCGGGCGCCGTGTCGCTGGCCCTCGCGGACCGCTGACGGCCAGCGCACGCCTGAGCTGATGTAGCCCGCGCGGGTCAGCGCGTGTCGGCCCAGCATGAGGTTCTCCGCGACGGTCTGACTCTTGGACAGCGCGATATTCTGAAAGGCCCTGGCGATCCCCAAGCGGGCAATCTTGTGCGGTCGCATGTCGGTGAGCTCGTGGTCGCCAAAGCGCACCGTGCCCGAGGTCGCCTTGTAGACGCCGGAGAGCACATTGAAGGTCGTGGACTTGCCCGCGCCGTTCGGCCCGATCACGGCATGGATCGAACCCGGCTCGACGGTGAAGGACACGTCGTCGAGCGCCTTGAGCCCGGCGAAGGCGACGCTGATGCGGTCGACGACCAGCGCGGGGACGTCGGAGGTCGAAGGGCTCGCGGTGGTCGCGGGGGCGGTCATCCCTCCCACCGCCGCAGCGTGGCGGTGCTGCCCGCCAGGGCCGGCTCAGCGGCGCCCGACGGACCTGTGTGGCCGAGGTAGAGCCGCTTCACGTCGTCGGTGGCGGCGAGCTCCTTCGCAGACCCCTCCAGCGACACCCGGCCGACGTCGAGGACGTACGCCGAGTCGGCGACACCCAGTGCCATGGTGGCGTTCTGCTCGACGAGCAGCACCGATGTGCCGGTGGCGTTGATCTGCTTGATGATCCGCCCGATCTGCCCGACGATCTTCGGGGCGAGGCCGAGTGAGGGCTCGTCCAGGATGAGCAGCTTGGGCGAGGCCATCAGCGCCCGCCCGATCGCCAGCATCTGCTGTTCGCCACCGGACAGCAGCGCCGCCCGGCCCGCCTTGCGCTCGGCCAGCACCGGGAACATCTCGTAGATGTGGTCGCGGGTGGCCGTGCGGAGCTTTTTGTCACGGGCCCCCATGCCACCGGCTCGCAGGTTCTCCTCGACCGAGAGCCGGCCGAACACGCGCCGGCCCTCGGGGACCTGAACGATGCCCCGACGCACGGTCGCGGCAGCGTCGAGCCCGGCGAGCGGCTCGCCGTCGTGGGTGATGGAGCCCGCGACGACCGAGCCGCGGTGCAGGCGCAGGGTCGAACTGATGGTCCGCAGCAGCGTGGACTTGCCGGCGCCATTGCCCCCCAGCACCGCGACAACCGAACCGTCCGGAACCTGGAGCGACACCCCCTGCAGGGCGCGTACGGTCC
>JAYSQK010000485.1:0-1900 GCA_043721555.1 Frankiales bacterium | reverse complement strand
GCCAACGTGAAGGGCTGCCTGGCCGAGGCGGCACCGGAGGCCTTCATCGGCGTCGCCAAGGCACATCTTGCCCGACGGCTGCTCGGTTGGGCACCGACCGCTCGGGTCCTGGTGACCGCCGGCGCCGGGCCGGCGCTGGGCGGCCGGACGCTGAGGCGGGTCGAGCAGGACGGTCGCTGGCGGCTGCCCTTCGCCCCGGTGGCACGGCCCGAAGGAGCCCCCGCCGCCATCCTGTTCACCAGCGGCAGCACCGGACCGCCCAAGGGTGTCGAGCACGGCGAACGGCAGCTGCTTGCCCAGGCCGAGCTGGTTCGCGCGCTCTACGACCTGGTCCCCGGCGAGATCAGCCTGTCGACCTTTGCGCCGTTCGCGCTGTTCGGCCCGGTGCTCGGCATGACCACCGTCGTACCGCGGATGGACGCGACCCGACCGGCCGACGTCGTGCCGGCCCGGGTCGTTCGGGCGGCGAACCGCTTCGGCGCCACCGTGATGTTCGGCTCACCGGCGTTGCTCGACACGGTCAGCCGGGCCGGCGGCTCGATGCCGACGCTCCGGCGGGTCATCTCCGCCGGTGCGCCCGTGCCGCGCAGCGTCCAGCGGCGGACCCTGTCGATGCTCGGCCCCGGCTCGCAGATCCACACGCCGTACGGCGCGACCGAGGCGCTGCCGGTCGCCTCGATCGGCAGCGACGAGCTGCTCGCCCTGCCCGAGATCGGCATCTGTGTCGGGCGTCCGGTGCCCGGCGTCGAGGTCGCGCTCATCGGGGTCACCGACGACCCGATCCGCGAGCTCACCCCCGACCTGCTCGTCGAGGGCGTTGGTGAGGTCGGTGAGGTGCTGGTGCGCGGGTCGGTCGTCAGCCCGGCGTACGCCGACCGGCCGGCGGCGACGGCCGCCGCGAAGGTGCTGTGGGACGGCCAGATCGCCCATCGAATGGGCGATCTGGCCAGCTGGGACGACCAAGGGCGGTTGTGGTTCGCCGGCCGCAAGGCGCATGTCGTACACACCGCGCAGGGGCCGATGTACAGCGTCCCGTGCGAGGAGGTGTTCAACCTGCATCCGGCGGTGCGCCGCTGCGCCCTGGTCGGCATCGGACCGGTCGGGCACAGCACCCCGGTGTTGTGCGTCGAGCTCGAGGGAGGCGTCACGGCAAGCGACCCGCTGACGCATGAGCTGTTGGCGCTGGGCCGCGCCGACGAGCGCACCCGGAGCATCGACGTGGTCCGCTACCACCCCGGCCTGCCCGTCGACATCCGGCACAACGCGAAGATCGACCGGGCCAAGCTCGCGGTCTGGGCGGCATCGCAGTGAGGGCGCTGGTCACCGGCGGGGGAGGCTTTCTCGGCGGAGCGGTCGTCCGCGCGCTGCTCGCCCGCGGCGACGAGGTCGTGAGCCTCGCCCGCGGCGACTACCCGGCACTGCGCGCGCTGGGCGTCCAGACCGTCCGCGGCGACCTGGCCGAGCCCGGTGCTGTTCTCGGCGCGGCGCAGGGGTGCGACGTCGTGCTGCACGTGGCCGCCAAGGCCGGCATCTGGGGCCCCGCGGCCGACTTCGAACGCAGCAACGTCGAAGGCACCCGCAGCGTCCTGTTGGCCTGCCGAACCCTGGGCATCACTCGGCTGGTGCACACCAGCACCCCGAGCGTGGTGCACGACGGCGGCGACATCGCCGGTGGTGACGAGTCGTTGCCCTATGCCACGCACTTCCGGTCCGATTACCCGCGGACCAAGGCCGCCGCCGAACGCCTGGTCCTGGCTGCCGCCAACGACCGGCTCGCGACTGTCGCGCTTCGCCCGCACCTGGTGTGGGGCCCCGGCGACACGCAGTTGGTGCCGCGGATCCTGGACCGGGCCCGCCGTGGCCGGCTGCGCTTCGTCGGCAGCGGTGCCGCCGTGATCGA
>JAYSQK010000484.1:0-1677 GCA_043721555.1 Frankiales bacterium | reverse complement strand
CCACGGCGGTGCAGTGCCGGCGGGTGACCCGCCCCGAGACGAGCAGCTCGCCCATTGCCCGCAGGTCCCCATCCAGCCGCCCGCCCAGGCGCACCGCCGAGCGAGCCATCGCCACCGTGCGGCCGGTCGCCGCCCGAACCAACGCAGCCGCTGACGCGTGGCCAACCCGCGCACACGACCCCGAATCGTCGACGGCGGCGACCTCTCGCAACGCCAAACCCTCGAGCCTGGCCGACGCCCGCAGCGGCGCCGCGCAGACGAGTGGGTCGCCGGTCGCGCCGCACGAGGCCAGCCGATCCAGTGCGTCGTACAGCTCGCGCGTCGAGGTAGGCAACGGTGCCGAGACGGTCTGCGACATGCCCACCCCTCCGCCTCAGTGTCCGAACGCGTGTTCGAAGAACAGCGCGTCCGAGGCCTGGGTGGCAAGGCATGTGGACAACGAGTTCGGCTGCCTGACAGTCGAACTGGTGAGTCACAACGCTCGAGATGAGCACAACTGCGCAAAGATCATCTCAGGCCGGCCGGTCGAGCCGACCCACAGTTGATCTTTGTGCGCCAGGGGGCGCGAGCGAGCCTGGCCGACGCGCAAAGATCAACAAGCTCCACCCGGATGATCTTTGCGCAGGTGGGGGTGGGCAGCCGCGGCCAATGCCCCCCGGGAGCGGGCTAGACCGGGGCGAGCAGCTCCTCGTCGAGGGCGGCGAAGACCTCCGCCACCTGTTCCCAGCCGACCCGCAGCAGGAAGGTGTTGTTGCGGCCGTAGCTCTTGCTGCCGAGCACGAAGAACCGCGGCTCAGGGTTGCGCAGCACGTCGACGCCGGCCGAGGTCTGCACCAGGCAGTCGCCACCCTCGGCGCCGAGCAGCGTCGCGGCCAGCGCGATCGGACCCTCGGTGGCGTAGCACTCGTGCACCTGCAGCTGGCGGTAGATCCGGCTGTCGCCGACCGCGCCGGTCATCGACACGACCACGTCGACCACGACCTCCGTCGTCGAACCGTCAAGTCTCCTCAGCACCACGATCACATCGTCCCCGGCGGGTCGCAGCGCCTCAACGACCACGCCCGCGAGGACGTCGCCGCCATCGGCGATCCGGCGGGAAGACTCGACGAGCGCGGCGCGGTCCGGCAGCGAGTCGTCCTCGACCGCGCCCCAGGTCGGCTGCGCACGGCGAATGGCCCAGGTCAGCCGCGCGCCGACCCCGACGAGGTCGCGGGCGACGGTCTGCGCGCTGTAGCCGGCACCCACCAGCAGCACCCGGCGACCCGCCCAGTCGGCGTCCACGCGGGGGATCCGGCGGACGACCCGGTCGCCGAGCGCACGCTCGCCGAGGGCCGGGATGCCGCCGTCACCGGTCGGGTTGGGGTTGCCGTACGTCCCCGAGCAGTCCAGCACGACCTCGGCGTGCTCGACCCGCTCGGCGCCGTCCGGCCCGGTCACCAACAGCCGGAACGGCGTCGCCCCGCGCACGTCGCTGCCGATCTCCTCGCTCTTGAGCAGCCCGGTCCGGGCGACCTGGTCGACCCTGGTGGACAGCTGGACGTCCGGCAGCAGCGCGGCGACCAGCTCGAGGTGTTCGGCGTACTCATGGCCGGTCGGGCAGGACGCGCCTGGCACGAGGCCAAGGACCTCAACGGCCCGGGGCGACACGTCCATCGACCAGGGGGTGAACAGCTGCAC
>JAYSQK010000483.1:0-1723 GCA_043721555.1 Frankiales bacterium | reverse complement strand
GCCTGGGCGAGGAACACCAGCCGTTTGCCCGACAGCCGCAACCGGCTGAGCAGCGGCTCGTCGAAGACGAAGACCCGGGGCAGCTCCGGCTGAGCCAGCAGGGCAGGGTCGTCGGCCCCGAGCGACTCGGCCGTCAGCCACACCAACTCGGGATCGCCTGTGCGGGTGGGCGTTTCGGGTCCGCTGTCGGTCGGCCCGCCCAGCAGTCCGGCCGGTTCCTGGACGCTCGGGCCAGGTGTGCTGTCCGGCCAGTCCTGGATCGGGCAGAGCTTCTTCAGCGCGCAGGTGTGGCACAGCCCGGGCGCGCGCTTCTCCACCTGCCAGCGCGAAAAGCCGTACGGCTTGGCCGATCCGGCACCGGTCGTCCACTGCCAGCCGAGCCGGTTGGCGGCCCGTGAGCCGTCCAGCAGGTGCCGGAAGAACACCTCCTCACCGTCGCGCCAGGCCCGACCGCCCCGCACGGTCCACTGCGAGGACAGCCACATCCTGGTCTGGTTGACGAGCCACCCATCGGCCTCCAGCTCGCCCACAGTCAGCTCCATGCAGGCCATCTCGAGCGGCCAGGGATCGCCGCTGCTCGTCACGCGAGGTTCGGTGCGCAACGAGCGACCGAGGTCGGCGCCGAGCCGGGCATAGAGATGCCGGGCGTACTCCTGCCAGAGCAACTCGTCGCGAAACTTCGAGCGGTCCGCCGGCGGCGCCGCCCCAGCCGCCTGCCACACCTGCGGCAGTGTCAGCAACCCGTGCCTGATGTACGGCGACAGCCGGGAGGCCCCGCGCGCCGAGACGGGGAGCACCTGATTGCGGCGGCGGGCATAGCCCGTGAGGTCGAGTGCCGCGAGCGCGGCGTCCGCGGCCGCCTGCCCGCCCCGGATGGTGGAGGCCTGCGGGACGTCGGCCGCCAGGTGGCCCAGATGCTCAGTGACCCAGGCGACGGCGTCGGCACCGGACGGGGGTCGGGGCAGCATGGACACCAGACCATCGTTCTGGACCCGACGCTCCGGCGCGACTCCGGGACGCCGGCACCGCAGACTGGCGTCATGGCGCGATTGGCTCGGAACGTCCTGACGGCTGCCTCACTGGCCGTGCTGCTGACTGCGTGCACGCAGAAGGGCTCGGGCGCGGCGCCGCCGGCGGCGGCGGAGCCAACCGGGCAGGCCGCCGCCTCGGTGCGCCCGGCCCAGAGCTGGTGGCGCCCGCACAGGGGGGTCACCTGGCAGTGGCAGCTCTCCGGGACCGTCAACACCGACGTGTCGGCGCAGGTCTTCGACGTCGACCTGTTCACCACCCCCGCGAGCACGGTGCGCACCCTGCACGCCAAGGGAACCAAGGTGCTGTGCTATCTCGACGCCGGCAGCTGGGAGCCCGGCCGGCCAGACAGCGCGGCCTTCCCAAGTCGGGTCCGGGGCCGGCCGCTCATCGGTTTTGAGGACGAGCGCTGGTTCGACGTGCGCCGAACAGACGTCCTGCTGCCGCTGATCGCCCGGCGGATGGACGTCTGCAAGGCCAAGGGCTTCGACGGGGTCGAACCCGACAACGTCGACGGGTTCGCCAACCCCACTGGCTTCGACCTGACCGCAGCCGACCAGCTCCGCTTCAACCGCGCCCTCGCCCAACTGGCCCATGCCCGCGGCCTGGCGGTCGCCCTGAAGAACGACCTTGGCCAGATCCCCACCCTCGCGCCGGTCTTCGACCTCGCCGTCAACGAGCAGTGTTTCGAATT
>JAYSQK010000482.1:0-1809 GCA_043721555.1 Frankiales bacterium | reverse complement strand
GAGACGGCGGTCTGCATGGATGAATCGGTGCCGCACTCCTGAGCCGATCCGTTGCCGCCCGCGTCAGCGGGCAATGTGCACGCCTGGAGCCTCCGCTCGTCACTCCTTGGAACCCCACAACATTGCGTGATCCTATGCGTGCAGTCTTGATCGCTCGTGCCCTCCCGGCGTTCGCCTTCACCCTGCTCCTCGCCGCCTGCGGTGGAGGTGGCGGCGCGTCCGGTCCCCACGTGGTGGTCGGCGTTGCCGGCATCGCGTCGGGAGGGCTGGGGACCTGTGCCGTCGGTGGCACCGGTTCGCTCGCCTGCTGGGGGGCGGTGCCGGCCGGCAGCACCACCGACACCACCATCGGCGTCCCGGTGGCGCTCGGCGCAGTGCCGGTGACGACGCCAGCCCCCTTGAACGCGATCGCACTCTCCAAGGGCCTCGTCGCGGCCACCGGCTGCGTCGTCGCGGAGACCGGGCAGACCTACTGTTGGGGCGCCCTCGACGTCGACGGCGGCGGCACCCTCGCGCTCGGCGCCGGCCTGACGGCCTTGGCCGGGGCGACGTCGGCCTCGTCGGTGGCCATCGATCCGGGTCACCTCTGCGTCACGAGGACCGACGATCTCGTCCGCTGTTTCGGCGAGTACCTCGGTGGCGCTCGCGGCACCGACTCCGTGGACCTCAGCACGTCGCCCCCGGCCACCCTGGTCGCCAACAGCCTGAGCCCGGCGCTCGCGGCGTTCGGCACCGCGCAGGGGCGTGGCTTCGGATGCGCGCTCCGGACCGACTCGCTCATCGCCTGCTGGGGCGCACGGGACCACGGGCAGACCGGTGGCGCCGCCACCGACACCATACAGAATTGCGGTGGCGCCTCGGCGAACTGGTGCCAGCGCGGGCCTGCGCTCGTCCTTGGGGGAGCGAAGTATCGTCAACTCTCCGCCGCCGCCGACCACGCCTGCGCCACCCGGATCACCGGGGAAGTGGACTGCTGGGGCGCCAAGCCCGGGGTGGCCAGCTGCGCCGCCCCTGCCGACTGCCCGGCGACCCCCACCCAGGTCGTGCTTCCCGGCGCCGCCGTGCGAGTGGTCGTCGGGAATGCGCACGAGTGCGCCCTCCTCTCCACTGGCGCCGCCTATTGCTGGGGAGACAACTCCTTCGGGCAGCTCGGCCGGACGGGAGCCTCATCGGTTACCCCTGTCGCCGTGTCCGGCGGTTACGTCTTCGTGACCCTCTCGGCCGGCGCGAATCACACCTGCGGGGTCGAGGCCGGCTCGGGCGCCGTCGGCTGTTGGGGGGCGAATGAGACGGGTCAGCTCGGCGATGGCTCGCTCGTGAACAAGGACCGGCCGGTGGCGGTGGTGGTTCGGCAATAGGTGCGAGGGCTGAGTGCAAGGAGCGAGCGGGCGAGAAAGTTGAAAGCGTGAAGGGGATCCCCGTTCACGCTTTCTCGCTTTTGACCCGCTCGTCACTTGCACTCACCCCTCGCCCCTACATGTTGCTTATCATCGCCGTCGCGAACTCGGAGCACTTCACTTCCTTCGCGCCCTCCATCAGCCGCGCGAAGTCGTAGGTGACCGTCTTCTGCGCGATGGTCTTTTCCAGCGATCGGAGGATCAGGTCGGCGGCCTCGTGCCAGCCGAGGTGGCGGAACATCATCTCGCCGGAGAGGATCACCGAGCCGGGGTTCACCTTGTCCTGCCCGGCGTACTTGGGGGCCGTGCCGTGGGTGGCCTCGAAGATCGCGTGACCCGTGACGTAGTTGATGTTCCCCCCCGGCGCGATGCCAATGCCGCCGACCTGGGCCGCGAGCGCGTCGGAGATGTA
>JAYSQK010000481.1:0-1874 GCA_043721555.1 Frankiales bacterium | reverse complement strand
GCTGGACGTGCCGGCCGGGCTGCTCTGGCAGTTTCGGCTGCTCGCCCTCGCGACGTCCACGTTGCTGTGGGCGGGCCTCGGCGCGGCGTACGGGCTGCTGGGTGAGCGGGACCGCACAACACTCGTTGCCCTGCAAGGGACGGCCGCGCCCGCCTAAGCTGGCCGTATGTCCGGACCGCTCAGCCAGCGAGGGCGTCGCCTCGCCGGGCTGACGACCGGGGTCGCCATCGTGATCGCGGTGATCGCCGGCGCCGCGCTGGTGGGCCACCGGCCGGCGTCCGCCCATGTGAACCCACCTGCCGTGGTAGCCGGATCCGGGCTCAGGGACACGGTCACGGCAGACCGGCCGTCGGCGGTCGGCGCGGGCGTCGAGGTGCTGCCCCCGAGCAGGGACGGGTTCGCCCAGATCCGGCTCCATGGCCAGGCACTCCCGCCGCCGGCGGAGGTGCAACGCGACCTGCGCCAGGACGTCAACTGGGTGCAGGACACCCGGCGCCGGACCTACCGGATCATCGTCCCGCGCGGGCTGCCGCGGTCGGCGCCGTTGGTGATCGCGCTCCCCGGCTACCGGCAGGGCCTTGGGCTCGCCGAGCGCCAGCAGCAGTGGGCCAGGCAGGCAACCGCCGGGCGGTTCATCGCCGTCTACGCACAGGGCTATGACGGCTCCTGGGACGCCGGGCTGTGCTGCGGCAGCGCCAAGGCCGGCCGGGTGGACGATGTCGGCTACCTCGACGCGCTGATCACCCGGGTCCGGGCGACCCACCCGGTCGATCCACGCCGGATCTACCTCGCCGGGTTCTCCAACGGCGGCATGATGGCCCACCGCTACGCCTGCGAGCGGGCCGGGGCGGTCGCCGCGATCGCGTCGTTCGCCGGGCCGCTCGAAACCACCAGCTGCCGACCCGGTCAGCCGGTCGCGGTGCTGCAGGTGCAGGGGCTCGCCGACCGCACCGTGCCGGCGGCCGGCCGGGCCTACGACCGCGACCTGCGGGCCAGGCTGCGCTCGGCGCAGGGCACGGTGCGGTTCTGGCAGCAGGTCGACGGGACGGCAACGCCCGCCCGTTTGCTGCTGCGCGCGCGGCTCGGGCACGTCTGGCCGACGGACGGCGCAGCCCTCGCCTGGGCGTTCTTTGCCGCCAACCCGCAGCGGTGACCGGCCGGCTCCTCCTTGCCGCCGCGGTCGGGCTCGTCCTGCTGTGGCTGTTGCTGCTGGGCGCGCTCTTCGTCGCGAAACCGCGCGGCACCGGCCTCAAAGACGCCCTGCGGCTGCTGCCCGACCTGCTCCGGTTGCTCCCGCGGTTGGCCCGCGACCGCTCGCTGCCAGGTGGTGTCCGGGTGCGGCTGTGGCTGCTACTTGGCTATCTGGCCCTGCCGATCGACCTGGTGCCCGACGTCATCCCGGTGCTCGGCTACGCAGACGATGCGATCCTGGTCGCGCTCGTCCTGCGGACCGTCGTACGCCGGGCTGGTGTGCCCGCGCTCGAGCGGCACTGGCCAGGGACACCTGACGGCCTGGCGGCGCTGCTGAGCCTGTGCGGCGCCACCCCTCCGCAGCAGATCCGCAACCCGTAGGAGCCGATGTGCAGGACCTCATCAGCTCGCTGGCCGACCGGGCAGCGGCGCTCGAACGTGATGGCGTCACCCGGGCGGTGGTCGGCGAGCTCGCCGTGGCCGGCCTGCTGGCCGTCTACGGCCCGCCCGAGCTCGGCGGCCTGAGCGCCGCCGGCCAGCGTGAGGTCAGCGAAGCACTGGCCGGAGCCAGCCCGGACGCGTGGTTCGTGTGGTTCCAGCACGGGCCCGTCGTCCGGTCGCTGGCCCTGTCCGACAACACTGCGCTGCAGCAGGCCCACCTGGCTGAGCTGTGCAGCGGCCGG
>JAYSQK010000480.1:0-5301 GCA_043721555.1 Frankiales bacterium | reverse complement strand
CAGCTCCTCGGTCCAACCCCGGTCGCGGTGCACGTAGAGCTGGAACCAGCCGCCGGCCGGGTCGGGCAGCGACTCGGCGACCTGCTCCAGCGCGACCGTGGCGAGCGTCGACACCACCATCGTCGTCCCTGACCTGGCCGCCGCCCGCGCGGTCGCCCGCTCACCGTCGTCGTGCGCCATCCGCTGATAGGCCATCGGCGCGACCAGCACCGGTAGCGCGACCGGGCGGCCCAGCACCGTGGTCGCCGTGGACACCGCCGCGACGTCGCGCAGGACGTGTGGACGCAACCGCAGCCGGGACCACGCCTGCCGGCTCTCGCCTAGGGTGACCTCGTCGTCGGACCCACCCGCGTAGTAGTCGTACGCCGAGTCGGTCAGCAGACCCCGGGCACGAGCCTGCAACTCGTCGGGTTCCACCGCATCCTCCTCGTCTCGGGGGCCCATCGTGCTGCCTGCAGGGCCGATCTGCCGATGCGGGGGGCAGTCGGACCGCATTCGCCGACACCAGTGCGACCGATCGGTCACACTGCGTCGTGCTCCACGCCCCTGCCTCCCGCCTGCGCCAGGCAACGGTGGTCGCTGCGCTGGTCGGGGTGCCGTCCGTGCAGCTGTCGCCGATGGCGTCGTACGGCATCCGCACGCTGACGGCTGTCCTGGTCGTCGGGTTGCTCTGGCGCCGCCGGGTCGGGCTGCCGCCGCGGGCGGTGCTCGCCCGGCGACTGATCGCGGGAGCGCTGTCCGCCGGGGTCCTGTCCGGGCTGGCCGCGACGGTGATCCTGCTGGTCACAGGCGCACCAGCTCAGCCAGGGCAGCTCGCCGACTGGCTCTACCTCGCCTACGCCCCACTCGCGGTCGGCGGGATGCTGGCCGTACCGCGGCGAGAGGCCGAGCACGGCGGCCCGCTGCGGGCCCTCGTCGATGCGTCGGTGGCCGCCTCCGCACTCGCGTTCGTAGTGCTGGGCCTGCTGCGCGAGAGCGCGAGCATGGGTAGTGGGATGGCGCGTGCGGTCGCGGTCGGCTACCCGCTGTTCGCGGTCTTCGTGCTGTCGGTGCTGCTGTCGGTGCTCCCGCAGGCCCAGCCCACGATGCGGCCGTTCCTGGCCCGCGCGGGCATCGGGCTCGCCCTGGTGATGACCTCCGACCTCGGCTATAGCGCCGGCGTCCTGCACAGCTGGTACACCCCGACCACGTGGCCTGCGGTGCTCAACCAGGCCGGTCTCGCCGGGCTGCTCGTCGCGGCCCTGCTCCGGCCGGCGCCGGCCCAAGCGCCGACGACGGTGACCCCCGAGCGGCGGCGGTTCGCGCGCGCGGTCCGGCCCGGCACCGGCGGCCTGGTGGCGACCGTCGCGCCGTACCTCCCGGTCGCCCTCTGGGCGGGCATCGGGGTCCGGCAGTACGCCTGGGGTCACGGTATGACCCACGACCAGCTGCTCCCGACGATCGTGATGGCGGCCGCGCTTGGCCTGCGCCACGTGCTCACCGGCGCCGAGCAGCAGCGGGCCATGGTCCGGCTCTGGACCCGCGAGCGCGAGGCCACCGCCGCCGCCCGCCACGATCCGCTCACTGGCCTGGGCAACCGCACCGCCCTGTACGACGAGTTGCACGACGCCCTGTCCGCCAGCGCCGGGCAGCCGGTCGTCCTGGCGCTGCTCGACCTGGACGACTTCAAGGACATCAACGACACCCACGGGCACGACACCGGCGACGAGGTCCTGAGTCAGGTCGCCGCCCGGCTGCGCGCCGCGGTCCCGCCGGGTTCGCTCGTGGCCCGGCTCGGCGGGGACGAGTTCGCCGTCTGCGTCCGCGCGCCGGACCAGGTCGGCGCGCTCGGCCAGGCCCTGGTCGGGGCGCTGGTCGACCCAGTGGTGATCGGGGCGCGCAGCTTTGCCATCGGCGCCAGCGTGGGGGTGGTGCTCGTCGAGCCGGGCGCCGGGGCGAGCGTCGCGGAGGCGCTGTCACATGTCGACGTCGCGATGTACCAGGCGAAGGGACGCAAGGCCCTGCAGCGATCCAATCTGGTGGTCCTGGCGGGTGCGGCCCGATCCCGGGCGGCGGCGCGCGTGCAGCTGCGCGACGAGGTGTCCCGCCCCGACCTCAGCCAGTTCCGGGTCGTCTACGAGCCGGTGGTCGACCTGGCCGACGGCCGCATCGTCGGGGCGGAGGCCCTGCTGCGCTGGCAGCATCCGGTGCTCGGCGCGATCGGTCCGGCGGAGTTCGTGCCGCTCGCCGAGCAGGTCGGCGCGATCGGCGTCCTCGGGGAGTTCGCGCTGCGGTCGGCCCTCGCGGATCTGGCCGGCTGGGTGGCGGTCGCCGCGGCCGACGGCAGATCGCTGACGGAGGCCTCGATCGGGGTCAACCTCAGCCCCCGCCAGCTCGCCGAACCCGGCTTGACCGCGCTCGTCCGGGACGCCCTCGCCGAGCACGACCTGCAGCCCTACCGGCTGGTGCTCGAGATCACCGAGCAGGCCCTGGTCGATGAGTGGGACAGCGCCGTCGAGGTGGTCCGCGAGTTGCGCGAGCTCGGGGTGGCCGTCGCCGTCGACGACTTCGGCACCGGCTACTCCTCGCTGCGCTACCTGCGGCGGTTCGACACGAGCACCGTCAAGGTGGACCGGGAGTTCGTCCAGGGCGTTGCGGACGAGCCGCGGACCAGGGCCTTGGTGGCCAGCGTGCTGGCCATGGCCACCGCCCTTGACCTGTACACGGTCGCCGAGGGGGTGGAGACGCTCGACCAGCTGCGGGTGCTGCGCAGCCAGGGCTGGCAGTACGCCCAGGGCTACCTGTTCGACCGGCCGCTCGAGGCCGAGGCGTTCGGGCGGTTACTCCTCGCCGGCCACGTCTACCCCGTCGGTGAGATCCCTGCGCCCCGCGTCCCGCTGCAGGTCGCCCGGCCGTACCTCGCCGACCCGGCAGCGGACCTGCTCGCGGGCAACGAGCTGCCGGTCGTCCCGGCCCTGCGGCAGCGCCGGGTCTGACCCGCCTGCGGGTGGGCGTGGCCGTAGGCTGCAGCGCGTCACACCTGACCCAGGGGGAGCGCATGACGGAGCAGACCAGTCGGCAGCCGGCCGCATCGGTGGCCGCTGGCCGAGACGTGGTCACACTGCGCCTGCCGGCTGTCGCCGCCTACCTGTCGGTGCTCCGGACCGCCACCGCGAGCCTGGCCTCGCGCCTGGACTTCACCATCGACGACATCGAGGACCTGCGGATCGCCGTCGACGAGGCCTGCGCGATGTTGCTGTCCCAGGCCGTCGCGGGCGCCGACCTCGAGTGCTCCTTCGAGCTCTCCGAGGACGTGATAGCGGTGTCCGTCAGCGTGCTCACCCTCGACGGTGCACAGCCCTCCCGCGACACCTTCGCCTGGACGGTGCTCACGGCCCTGGCCGGTGAGGTGGACAGCGCCGTCGACAGTGACCTGCGCGTCACCATCTCCTTGCGCAAGAAGCGCGGCGAGAACGAACCCGCGCCCGAAACGCCCGCCCCGTGACCGAGCCGGCCACCGAACCGGTCGACCCGGACATCGCGGCCGCGACCGCCGAGGTCGCGACCGGCGCCGCCGAGCCGACGGCCCGCAGTGAGCGGATCGCAGCCGACCGGGCGCGGGCGCGGGCGATGTTCATCGAGCTGGCGGCGATGGGCCCTGACGACCCGCGCCGGGCCCGGCTGCGCGACGAACTCGTCGAGATCCACCTACCGCTCGTGGAGTACCTCGCCCGCCGCTTCAGGAACCGCGGTGAGCCCCTTGACGACCTCGTCCAGGTCGCGACGATCGGCCTGATCAAGAGCGTCGACCGCTTCGACCTCGAGCGGGCCGTCGAGTTCTCGACGTACGCGACACCGACGATCGTGGGTGAGATCAAGCGGCACTTCCGCGACAAGGGCTGGGCGATCCGGGTCCCCCGCCGCCTGCAGGAGCTCAAGCTCAGCCTGACCAAGGCCACCAGCGAGCTGTCGCAGAAAAACGGCCGCTCGCCGACCGTTGCCGAGCTGGCCAAGCACCTCGGCCTCACCGAGGAGGAGATCCTCGAGGGGCTCGAGTCGGCCAACGCCTACTCGGCGGTCTCCCTCGATGCCCCCGACGGCGGCGACGACGACTCCCCCGCGGTGGCCGACTCGCTCGGCGTGATGGACGACGCGCTGGAGGGCGTGGAGTACCGCGAGTCGCTCAAGCCGCTGCTGGACAAGCTGGCCCCCCGCGAGAAGCGGATCCTGCTGCTGCGCTTCTTCGGCGGGATGACCCAGTCGCAGATCGCCGCTGAGCTCGGGATCAGCCAGATGCACGTGTCACGGCTGCTCGCCCGCACCCTCGCCCAGCTCCGGGAGGGCCTGCTCGCCGAGGACTAAGTCGTTAGGACTCGCGCAGCCGCTCACGCGCCTCGGGGGTCGCGAAAAGCCAGAGCAGCGTCACGGCCGGCAGGAGTACGACGACGGCGGGCAGGTACAGGTGGCCCTGCAGCAGGCCGAGCCCGACGGGCAGGGCGATCACGTTCACGACCACCGCGGGGGTGCGTGGCCAGGTCCGGCCCGCGGCGGTGGCGCGGGCAAGCAGCACGACGACGGTGCCCAAGACCACCAGGAAGGCCGCGGCCAACTCGGCGCCCAGCCGATTCTCCGGCCGACCGGTCGCGCTGACGACGGCGTAGACCACGCCCAGCACGACCAGGGCGGCCCCCTCCACGGCGAGCAACTGGGCGATGCGACGTACGACACCGACCGCCTCCACGCCGCGCAGGTTAGTGCGCCACTAGAGTCCGAGCATGCGGGCACTGCTGGTCGTCAACCCCAAGGCGACGGCGACCAGCGTCCGGGCGCGTGACGTCCTGGCGCACGCGCTCGCCAGTGAGACCAAGCTCGACGTGGTCGAGACCGACTCCAGGGGGCACGCGACCGAGCTGGCCCATCAGGCCGCGGTCGACGGCCTGGATGTGGTGGTCGCGCTCGGTGGTGACGGCACCGTCAACGAGGTCGTCAACGGCCTGCTGCGTGATGGCCCACGGGCCGGGTTGCCGGCCCTTGCCGTCGTCCCTGCCGGCAGCACCAACGTGTTCGCCCGCGCGCTCGGGATGCCCAACGCGCCGGTCGAGGCGACCAGCGTGCTGCTGGACGCCCTTCGCACCGACCGGCGGCGGCGGATCGGTCTCGGTCGCGCCGACGACCGGTGGTTCACCTTCTGCGCCGGCCTCGGCATCGACGCGGGCGCCGTCCGCCGGATGGAGCGGCACCGCGCCAACGGTCGTTCGGCCACCCACGCGCGCTACGTGCGGGCCGCGTTGCAGGAGCTCTACACCGGCCCGTCACATCGCG
>JAYSQK010000479.1:0-1982 GCA_043721555.1 Frankiales bacterium | reverse complement strand
CCGAGGCGCTCATGCACCCCGATGGGACCTCGCACGAATACCTCTCGACGAAGTTCCCGCTCCGGGACGACACCGGTCAGGTGTACGCCGTTGCCGGCGTGTCCACCGATGTCACCGCACTCTCGGCCGAGCGCCGGGCCAGCGAGCAGTCCGAGCAACGCTGGCGGGCGCTGGTCGAGGCCAGCCCGGTCGCCGTCGCGGTCATCGGTAGCGACGCCCGCTTCGCCTACGCCAACCCGCAGGCGGCACGGCTGTACGGCGTACCGGAGCCGACCGAGCTGATCGGCCTGCTGGCCATGGATTTCGTGGTCGAGCGGGACGTGCGGGAAAGCGTCGAGCTGTTCGGCCGGCTGCTGCAGGGTGGCCCGGTGCTACTCGGTCGGCGCTGGCGGCTGCGCCGGCGCGATGGCAGCCAGGCGACCGTCGAGCTCAATGCAGCCGGGGTCAGCTATCTCGGCCAGCCTGCGGTGCAGGTGGAGCTCCGGGACATGACGGAGCAGGCCGCCGCCGAGCGGGCCCTGCGCGACTCCGAAGCGCGGTTCCGCGCCCTGTTCGCCTGCTCGGCGGTCGGCATCGCCGAGTCATTGCCGGACGGCACCGTGCTCGAGGTCAACGAGCAGCTCTGTCGGCTGCTCGGCTACACCGCGCCGGAGTTGGTCGGGCAGCCGGCCAGCATGCTGCTCGCCGACCCGGCGGAGGGCGCGCGGCAGGACCGTGACCTGGCGAGCCTTGACATCAGCGCCAGCTATTTCGCCGAGCGGGAGTACCGCCATCGGGACGGCACCGTGGTGCCGGTCATCGTCGGGGTCGGTGTCGTCCGGGACAATGCCGGTCGGGTGTCTCGCGTGCTCGGCTCGGTGGTGGACGTCAGCGCCCGGGTCGCCGCCGAAGTCGCCCTGCGCGAGGCGCACGACGAACTCGCCGCCAAGCAGGACTTCGCCGATGCGGTGCTGGACAGCATCGAGGTCGGCATCGTCGCCTGCGACGCGGACGGGCATCTCACCGTCTTCAACGACGCGACCAAGGGCTGGCACGGGATCGATCTCGACGAGCAGCCAGAGGGCGCCGCCGATCCGGAGCGATTCGCCGAGGCCTTCGATCTCCGGGACGCCAACGGGCAGTTGCTCCCACCGGACCAGGTCCCGTTGCTTCGGGCGCTGCACGACGGGGTCGTGCGCGACGCCGAGATGATCATCACCCCGCGTCAGCTGCCCGCCACCCGCGTGCTGTGCTCGGGGCGGGCGCTGACCAGCCCGGACGGGCGCCCGATGGGCGCGGTGGTTGCGATGACCGACATCACCTTGGCCCGGGCGCAGACCGTGGCCCTGCAGTCGAGCGAGCAGCGCTTCCGGACCACGTTCAACAACGACCCAGCCGGCCTCGCCGTCTTGTCACCGGAGGGTCGGCCGCTGCAGGTCAACCCGGCCCTGTGCCGGCTGCTCGGCCGCGATGAGGCCGCGCTGCTGGCGCTGCCCGACGTCCTGCAACTGGCCGTGCCGGAGGACCGTCGGTCGCTGGCCGCCCTGCGCCGCCGGGCGCTCACCGAGCGGGGGGCCAGCCTGACGGGCGAGCGACGGCTGATCCGGGCCGACGGCGCCGAGCTGTGGACGCTGCTGACCGTGACCGAGCTCCCCGACGCCATGGAGGGCAGCTGCATCCTGCTCCAGGTCGAGGACATCACCGCCCGCCGGATCGCCGAGAAGCGGCTGACCCGGCAGGCGCTCTACGACAGCCTCACCGACCTGCCGAACCGGGCCATGCTGCTGGACCGGGTCAAGACGGCCCTGGCACGGCTCGCCCGACGGCCGGGCGATGGCGCGCTCGCCGTACTGTTCTGCGACCTGGACGGTTTCAAGGCGGTCAATGACGCCCACGGGCATGCGGCCGGCGACGCGCTGCTGGTCGAGGTCGCCCGCCGGTTGACGCACGTCATGCGACCGAGCGACACGGTGGCGCGACTGGGTGGGGATGAATTCGTGATC
>JAYSQK010000478.1:0-6556 GCA_043721555.1 Frankiales bacterium | reverse complement strand
GGCGTACGTCACGACGGTGGTGCTGCTCGGGGTGTTCGTGCTGCGCTACGAGGCCAGCACCGGCCCGCTGGTCGCGGGGCTGCCCTGGGGGGTGCTGGCCGGCACCCTGTCGTGGGTGCTCGTGCAGTCCTGGTGGGCCTGGACGAGCCCCACGCCGTACGTCGTCCTGCCACCGCCCTGAGCCGGCTGTCCGGGTCAACAGCAGGCAAAGGGGCGTTGCGGCGGCTGTTCGCGCCGGACTGCTAGGGTCGTCGCTGTCATGACCGAGGCGACTCCACCGGGCCCCCCGGCCGGTCCAGGTGCACCACTGCCGGGCGGCGCGGGGCAGGGTTGGGCAAGCGTCGGGACCCTCCTCGCCGGGATGCTCGTGTGGGGTGGGGCTGGCTACGGGCTCGACCGGCTGCTCGGCATCACGGTGTTGTTTCCGGTTGGGGTGCTGGTCGGCTTGGCGGCCTCCGTCTACCTCGTGTACGTGAGCTCGGGACCGAGCTCGTGAGGACTGCTGGAAAGGACACCTGTTGAGCTCGTCCGTGCTGGCCGCGGCCTGCGACAAGGGCGACAGCGGCTACTGCGCGCCCTCCACCGGCGCCTTCCGGTTGCCGTCGCTCGTCGACTTCACGGTGCTCGGGGTCCATTTCGAGATCACCAAATTCACCCTGCTGCTGCTGTTCGGCGTGGCCGTCGTCTGCGTCTTCTTCCTGGCGTCGGTGCGCAGGAACGCGCTGGTCCCGGGCAAGCTGCAGTGGATAGGTGAGTCGGCCTATCGCGTCATCCGCGACGGGGTCGCCCGCGACACGATCGGTCCCGAGGGCCTGAAGTTCGCGCCTTACCTCGCCTCGCTGTTCTTCTTCCTGCTGGTCATGAACGTCTACGGCGTGCTGCCGCTCGCCCAGATCCCGGTGACCGCCAAGATCAGCTACCCGGCCTTTCTCGCCGTCATCTCGCTGATCCTGTTCAACTACGTCGGGATCAAGCACCACGGCGCGGCGAAGTACTTCAAGGGCATCGCCTTCCCGTCCGGGGTGCCCAAGGCGATGTATCTCATCCTCACGCCGATCGAGCTCATCTCGACCCTGATCGTGCGGCCGTTCACCCTCGCGGTCCGATTGTTCGCCAACATGTTCGCCGGGCACCTGCTGCTGCTGGTCTTCATCACCGGCACGACCTTCCTGCTCAACACCGGCAACTTCTCGGTGGTGTTCTCGCCGCTGTCGTTCGTCATGTCGATCGTGATGACGTTCTTCGAGTTGTTCGTCGAGATGCTGCAGGCCTACGTCTTCGTCGTGCTGACCGCGTCCTACATCTCCGGTGCCCTCGTCGAGGAGCACTGAGCCACCCGCACCACCCCACTCGACGCGGGCCGCACCGGGCACGCGCCAACACAGGAGGATCCCCACAATGACCGCACTCGCTGCAGGTGTGACTGGCAGCCTCGGCGCCATCGGCTACGGCCTGGCGGCCATCGGCCCCGGGATCGGTGTCGGCCTGATCTTCGCGTCCTACATCCAGAGCGTGGCGCGCCAGCCAGAGTCGGCCGGCATCAACCGGCAGAACCTGTTCCTGGGCTTCGCCCTGGTCGAGGCGCTCGCGCTGCTGGGCTTCGTCGTCCCGTTCATCTTCGGCAAGTAGCCGGTTCAGACTGTGCCGACTCAGACCGTGCTGACCTACCTCGCGGCAGCGACCGAGGAAAGCCCGATCCTGCCGCACCTCAATGAGATCATCATCGGTCTCATTGCGTTCGGGCTGCTCTGTTTCGTGCTGATCACGAAGGTCTTCCCGCAGATGGAGAAGACCTTCACCGCGCGCACCGACGCGATCGAGGGCGGCCTCGCCCGCGCCGAGAAGGCGCAGGCCGAGGCCAACGCAGCCCTCGAGCAGTACAAGGCCCAGCTGGCCGAGGCCCGCAACGAGGCGGCCCGGATCCGGGACGAGGCCCGCGAGCAGGGCAAGCAGATCGTCGACCAGCTCACCGTCGAGGCGCGGGACACCGCCGCCCGGATCACCGCCCGCGGCGAGGAGCAGCTCGCCGCCGAGCGCCAGCAGGTCGTCACCCAGCTGCGCGCCGAGATCGGCCGGCTCGCCGTTGAGCTGGCCGAGCGGGTCGTCGGCGAAGCCCTCACCGACGACGACCGCCAGCGCCGGGTCGTCGACCGCTTCCTGGCCGAGCTCGAGTCGAGCGAGGCCGCGCCGGCGGCGGGGTCCTGATGCAGGGAGCCAGTCGCGAGGCCCTCGTCGCCGCCCGGGCCCGGCTCACCGCGCTGTCCGGGAGTCTGCCGGACGCCGCCGGTGTCGGCGGGATCGCCGAGGGCCTGTTCGGCGTCGTCCGGCTGCTGGACCGCGAGGGCCACCTGCGGCGCACGCTCGGCGACCCGACCACCCCAGCGTCGGCCAAGCAGCAGTTGCTCCAGGCACTCGTCGGCGGGCAGCTCGACCCGCTCGCCCTGACGGTGCTCAACGAGGCTGTCGGCCAGCGCTGGAGCTCGGCCCGCGACCTGGTCGATGCGATCGAGATCCTCGCCGTCATCGCGGTCTTCCTCGTCGCCGAGGCCGACGGCACCCTGGACGACGTCGAGGATGAGCTCTTCCGGTTCGCCCGGACCATCGCCCGCGAGCCGGCCCTGCGGGCGGTGCTCACCGACCGGGCCCTGGCCGAGGACCGCAAGCGCGCGCTGCTCGACGGGCTGCTGGCCGACAAGGCCAAGCCGGCCACCCGGCGCATCGTCGACGCGCTGGTCCTGGCGCCGCGCGGGCGGACCCTCGAGGACGGCCTGGAGGCCTACGCCTCGCTCGCCGCCGACGTCCGCCAGCGCACCCTCGCCACCGTCACCGCCGCCGTCGCGCTGGACGACGGGCAGCAGCAGCGGCTCGCCGCAGCCCTGTCCCGACAGCTCGGCCGGTCGGTCCAGCTCCAGGTCGAGATCGACCCGGCGGTCGTCGGCGGCGTCGTCGTCAAGGTCGGCGACGAGGTCATCGACGGCTCGACCGTGCACCGCCTGGCCGAGGCCCGCCGCCGGCTCACCCGCTAGGACAGCTCCGCACTGCACGCCCACCCGCTTCCGCACGGCCATCACGAAGAGAGCAGGCGCCACCCATGACGGAGCTCAGCATCCGCCCGGAGGAGATCCGCGACGCGATCGAGAAGTACGTCTCGTCGTACACGCCGGAGACCACCCGCGAGGAGGTCGGGCGGGTCATCGAGACCGGCGACGGCATCGCCAGGGTCGAGGGCCTGCAGGCCACGATGACCAACGAGCTGCTGGAGTTCCACGGCGGCATCCTGGGACTCGCGCTCAACCTCGACGAGCGCGAGATCGGCTGCGTCATCCTCGGCGACGCTCAGCACATCGAGGAGGGCCAGGAGGTACGCCGTACCGGCGAGGTGCTCTCGGCACCCGTCGGCGACGGCTTCCTCGGCCGGGTCGTCGACCCGCTCGGCAACCCGCTCGACGGCAAGGGCGAGATCGTCGCCGAGGGTCGCCGCATCCTGGAGCTGCAGGCGCCCACCGTCGTCCAGCGCCAGCCCGTCACCGAACCGCTGCAGACCGGCATCAAGGCGATCGACGCGATGACGCCCATCGGCCGTGGCCAGCGCCAGCTGATCATCGGCGACCGGCAGACCGGCAAGACCGCCGTGGCCCTCGACGCGATCATCAACCAGCGGGACAACTGGCGCAGCGGCGACCCGAAGCTGCAGGTGAAGTGCATCTACGTCGCCATCGGGCAGAAGGGCTCGACCATTGCCGAGCTCGTCGCCCGGCTGGAGGAATCCGGCGCTCTGGAGTACACCACCGTCGTGGCCGCCCCGGCCTCGCAGCCGGCCGGCCTGAAATACCTTGCGCCCTACACCGGCTCGGCCATCGGCCAGCACTGGATGTACCAGGGCCAGCACGTCCTGATCGTGTTCGACGACCTGTCCAAGCAGGCCGACGCCTACCGGGCGATCTCGCTGCTGCTGCGCCGGCCGCCGGGCCGCGAGGCCTACCCGGGTGACGTATTTTATCTGCACTCCCGGCTGCTGGAGCGGTGCGCGAAGCTGTCCGACGAGCTCGGCGCCGGGTCGATGACCGGGTTGCCGATCGTCGAGACCAAGGGCAACGACGTGTCGGCGTTCATCCCGACCAACGTCATCTCGATCACCGACGGCCAGATCTTCCTGCAGTCCGACCTGTTCAACTCCGGCGTCCGACCGGCGATCAACGTGGGCATCTCGGTGTCCCGGGTCGGTGGCAACGCCCAGATCAAGGCGATGAAATCGGTCTCCGGCCGGCTCCGCCTGGACCTGGCGCAGTACCGCGAGCTGGAGGCGTTCTCGGCCTTCGCCTCCGACCTCGACAAGGCCTCCAAGGCCCAGCTCGAGCGAGGTCAGCGGCTGGTCGAGTTGCTCAAGCAGGGCCAGTTCTCGCCGTACCCGGTCGAACGTCAGGTCGTCAGCATCTGGGCCGGCACCAACGGCTATCTCGACATCGTCCCGGTCGCCGATGTCCGCCGGTTCGAGGCCGAATTCCTCGACTTCGTCGGCCGTTCGCACCAGGGCATCTACGACGCCATCACCCAGACCGGCAAGCTCGGCGACGACACGATCGAGCAGCTGAAGGCGGCCATCGCGGAGTTCGCCAAGCAGTTCCAGGTCGCTGACGGCACCCCGCTGATCAAGGACGAGCCGGTCGCCGCCATGGACAAGGGCGCCGAGGGCCAGGAGAAGATCAGGGCCCACCGCGCCCATGCCGAGCCCGCCGCCACGACCGCTGCGCCGTAAGCGATGGGAGCCCAGCTCAGCGTCTACCGGCGCCGGATCCGGTCGATGCAGTCGACCAAGAAGATCACCAAGGCGATGGAGCTCATCGCCGCCTCGCGCATCGCCAAGGCGCAGCAGGCGGTGAACGCTGCCCGGCCCTACGAGCGGCAGATCACCCGCATGCTGTCTGCGCTCGCCTCGCAATCGACCATCGACCATCCGCTGGTCAGCGAACAGGCCAACCCGTCACGGGCCGCTGTGCTCACCATCAGCAGCGACCGCGGCCTGGCCGGCGGCTACAGCTCCAATGCCCTGAAGCAGGCCGAGGCGCTGGGTGGCCTGCTGCGCAGCGAGGGCAAGGAGCCGGTGTCCTATCTCGTCGGGCGAAAGGCAGTGGGTTTTTTCCGCTTCCGCAACCGCCCGATCGAGGGCAACTGGACCGGCTTTTCGGAAAAGCCGACCTACGCCGACGCAAAGCAGGTCGCGGACGCCGTGATCGAGGCCTTCCTGACCCCGACCGACGAGGGTGGCGTGGACGAGATCCACATCGTCTACACCGAATACCTCTCCGCCCTCACCCAGAAGCCGATCGCGGTCCGGGTCCTGCCGCTGGTAATCGAGGAGACCGACGAGCCGGCCCCCGACGGCCCGCTGCCGCTGTACGAGTTCGAGCCCGATCCGGCGGCACTGCTCGACGCGCTGTTGCCGCGCTATGTCGAGACCCGCGTGTACGCCGCACTGCTCGCGTCCGCGGCGTCGGAGTCGGCGTCCCGGCGGCGCGCCATGAAGGCCGCCACGGACAACGCGGACGACCTCATCAAGTCGCTCACCCGAGCAGCGAACGCGGCCCGACAGGCCGAGATCACCCAAGAGATCAGCGAGATCGTCGGCGGCGCCTCGGCGCTGTCCTCAGCAGGGAGTGAGTGACCATGACCATCACCCAAGACAGCATCGCCGCACCGAAGGCCGGTGGCACCGGACGGGTCGCTCGCGTCATCGGTCCCGTCGTCGACGTCGAGTTCGCCCCCGACGAGATGCCGGAGATCTACAACGCGCTCGAGGTGGAGCGCACCCTGGGCGACACGACCAGCGTGCTCACCCTGGAGGTGGCCCAGCACATCGGCGACAACCTCGTCCGCGGGATCGCGATGCAACCCACCGACGGCCTGGTCCGCGGCACCGCCGTGACCGACACCGGCGCGCCGATCTCGGTGCCGGTCGGCGACGTCACCAAGGGCCACGTCTTCAATGCCCTCGGCAAGCCGATGGACGTGCCGGAGTCCTCACTCGACATCACCACCCGCTGGCCGATCCATCGGCCGTCACCGGCCTTCGACCAGCTCGAGAACAAGACCGAGATGTTCACCACCGGCATCAAGGTCATCGACCTGCTGGCGCCGTATGTCTCCGGCGGCAAGATCGGCCTGTTCGGCGGTGCCGGCGTCGGCAAGACGGTCATCATCCAGGAGATGATCTACCGGGTCGCCAAGGAGTTCTCCGGCGTGTCGGTGTTCGCCGGGGTCGGCGAGCGCACCCGCGAGGGCAACGACCTGTTCGGTGAGATGACCGAGTCCGGCGTCATCAACGACACCGCCCTGGTCTTCGGCCAGATGGACGAGCCGCCAGGCGTGCGCCTGCGAGTCGCGCTGTCGGCCCTGACGATGGCCGAATACTTCCGCGACGTTCAGAACCAGGACGTGTTGTTGTTCGTCGACAACATCTTCCGCTTCGTTCAGGCGGGTTCCGAAGTCTCCACCCTGCTCGGCCGGATGCCGTCCGCGGTGGGCTACCAGCCGACGTTGGCCGACGAGATGGGCGCCC
>JAYSQK010000477.1:0-2903 GCA_043721555.1 Frankiales bacterium | reverse complement strand
CCGAGGGTGTAGAACGGTGCCTCGCCGCAGACCTCCAACTGCAGGTCCATGTTCTCCTTGATCTTGTGCATCGGCACGTGGCCGGGGCCCTCGACCATGACCTGCACGTCGTACTCCCAGGCGATCTTCGTCAACTCGCCGAGGGTGCGCAGCTCAGAGAACTGCGCGTCGTCGTTGGCGTCGGCGATGCAGCCGGGACGCAGACCGTCGCCGAGCGAGAACGTCACGTCGTAGGCGGCCATCAACTCGCAGATGTCGCGGAAGTGCGTGTAAAGGAAGTTCTCCTCGTGGTGCGCGAGGCACCAGGCAGCCATGATCGACCCGCCACGGCTGACGATGCCGGTCTTGCGGGTCGCGGCCAGCGGGACGTAGCGCAGCAGCACCCCTGCGTGCACGGTGATGTAGTCGACGCCCTGCTCGAACTGCTCGACCAGGGTGTCGCGGTAGATCTCCCAGGTGAGGTCTTCGGCTTTGCCGTTGACCTTCTCGAGGGCCTGATAGATCGGGACGGTGCCAATCGGGACCGCACTGTTGCGGATGATCCACTCGCGGGTGGTGTGGATGTTTCGGCCGGTCGACAGGTCCATCACGGTGTCGGCGCCCCACCGGGTCGCCCACGTCATCTTGTCGACCTCCTCCTCGATCGAGGAGGCGACCGCGCTGTTGCCGATGTTGGCGTTGATCTTGACCAGAAACCCCCGGCCGATCGCCATCGGCTCGGCTTCGGGATGGTTGACGTTGAGCGGCAGGACCGCGCGACCACGGGCCAGCTCGTCGCGGACGAACTCCGGCGAGCAACCCTCCCGCAGCGCCACGAACTCCATCTCTGGCGTGATCTCCCCGCGCCGGGCGTAGGCCAGCTGCGTGACGGTCCGGCCGGGCAGCGCGCGCAGTGGCCGGCGCGTCCCGGCGAACACACTGTCGAGGTTGCGGGTGTCGTGCTGCTTGCGCCCGTTGTCGACCGGCTGCACCACTCGCCCGGCGTACGACGTGACATCGGCCCGCTCGCTGATCCAGGACTCGCGCAGCGGGGGCAGGCCGAGCCTGATGTCGGTCCGCAGGTCGGCGTCGGTGTAGGGGCCGGAGGTGTCGTACAGCACCATGCTGTCGCCGGTCGACAACACCACCTCGCGCATCGGCACGCGCAGGTCCGGGCGGCTGCCCTGCAGATAGGTCTTGCGCGACCCGGGAAAGCTGGTGCCGCTGGTGGTTTCGGTGTCGGAGACGGCCGTCATGCGGTTCCTCCCTACGCCGGTGCGAACCGGGTCAGGTGCGAACGGTCGGCGACGGACCTGCTGGTCGCCCTCTCAGTGCCCTTCCGGCACTCCCGCGGTGGATGCGACGACCCTAACGCGTGAGCGTCGAGCGGAGCACAGCGAGGAGCCGGTCGCCGCTGTCGTCGTCGCGGACCGCGGTGCGCCAGTGCTCGGCGGTCAGACCGGGGAACGTGTCGCCCCGGCGTACGGCAATCCCTTCCTCCCGCAGTACCTGTCGTACGTCGGGGCGGCCGGGCACCCGGCACAGCAGATACGGCGCCTGGCTGCCCGGCGTGACCTCGACCCCGAGGGCGAGCAGCCCCCGCTCGAGCCGGTCGCGGGCCGCGATGACCCCGCCGGTCTCGCGCCGGGCCATCGCCACCGGTCCGCGGGCCAGGCACGCGTCGAGGGCGGTCAGGGCGGGCGTCGAGACCGACCACAGCGGTTGGGCGTCGCGCAGCAGCGCCACCGTCGCCGGCTCGGCCAGCAGATAGCCGACCCGCAGGCCGGCCAGCGCCCAGGTCTTGGTGAGGCTGCGGACGACAACCAGACCGGGCAGATCCGCCCGGCCGGCGAGCGAGGCCGGCTCCCCCGGGACGGCGTCCATGAACGCCTCGTCGACGACGACCATGCGGCCGGGCCGGCACAGCTCGGCGAGGCGCTCGTGCACCACCCCGGTCGGGTTGGTCGGGTTGCCGACCACGACCAGATCGGCCTGCTCGGGCACCTGCGCGGGGTCGAGGACGTACGGCGGGTCCAGGACGAGCCGGTGCACCTGGTGCCCCGCCGCGCGCAGGGCCGCCTCCGGCTCCGTGAACGACGGGTGCACACACACCGCGTACGCCGGGGCAAGGGCGCGGGCCAGCAGCACGAACGCCTCCGCCCCACCGGCGGTGACCAGCACATCGCCGGGGTCGCGGTCGTGCCGGCGGGCGACCGCATCGGTGGCGATCGTCGGGTCGGGGTAGGCGGCGAGGCGGTGCAGGGAGCGCTCGAGCCGGCTGATCAGCCACGGTGGCGGGGCGGCGCCGCGGACGTTGACGGCGAGGTCGAGCAGACCGGCGGCGAGCTCGGCGTCACCGTGGTGGCGGAGCGGATCCATCAGTGCGGGTGCGGGTGGGCGGGATCGTCCGGATGGTCGTGCGGGGTCTGCGGCGCGCCGAGCTTGCCCTCGAAGCCGGGCAGGGCGGTGCGATAGGCGCAGGTGTCGCAGTTCATCCGCAGGTCACCGCCGCCGATCTCGTGCCAGCGCACCCCCACCAGCTCGGCGAGCCGGGCGCTCGGACCGATGAGATCGGCTGTCAGCACCTCGATGTCGGGATGGGTCGTGGCCCACGCGGATGTCTGCTCGATGATCCGGTCGGGCAGCACGCCGGCGAACAGGAAGTACGGCAGGACGACGATCCGGCGGTAGCCGAGCAGCATCGCCCGGTCGAGGCCGGCCGGCACCGACGGTTGGGCGAGGCTGATGAACGCCGTCTCGACCGTCCCGATGCCCCGGCCCTCCAGCAGCAACCGGGCGGTCTTGGCAACCTCGGCGTTGGCGTCGGGGTCGGTGGCGCCACGGCCGACGAGCACGACAGCCGTTTCACGCCAAAGATCATCCGGAGCGGCCGCCCGCAGCCGGTCGGCGAGATCGGCCAGCAG
>JAYSQK010000476.1:0-2619 GCA_043721555.1 Frankiales bacterium | reverse complement strand
GCGGCGCGAGCTCGCCGACCTCGTCGCCACCAGTGACGTGCTCATCGTGGTGATCGCCCTCACCGCGCAGACCAGGCACCTGCTCGATGCTGCGCTGCTCGCACGGGCCAAGCCGGGGATGCTGCTGGTCAACGCTGCCCGCGGGCAGGTGATTGACGAGCCCGCCCTCATCGAGGCGCTGCGGGACGGCCGGCTCGGCGGCGCCGCGCTCGACGTCTTCGCCGCCGAGCCGCTCCCGGCCGATTCACCCCTGCGCGAGCTGCCGAGTGTCCTGCTCAGCCCGCACATGGCCGGCGCGACCGGCGAGGCGGCCATGCGTGTCATCGCGAGGTCGCAGGCCAACCTGCAGCGGGCGCTCGCCGGTGAGGCCCTGCAGGACGTGGTCAACGACGCGCCCGAGCTCGTCCACCGCAGGTCCCCCGCCGGGTAGGCAAGGATGCTCGCGTGGTGCTCGTGGTCGCACACCGGGGCTCCTCCGACGCGCACGCCGAGCACACGCTCACGGCGTACGAGTCGGCGATCGACGAGGGCGCCGACGCGCTCGAATGCGACGTAAGGCTGACCCGGGACGGCGTGCTGGTCTGCGTGCACGACCGGCGGGTCGACCGCACCTCGAACGGCCGCGGGGTCGTCTCGACACTCGAGCTCGCCGAGCTCGCCGAGCTCGACTTCGCCAGCTGGAAGGCCGATCCGTCGTCGGAGGAGCCGGACCGCGACCGCAACCGGGTGCTCACCTTCGAGCGACTGCTACAGCTCGCGCTGGACCACGAACACCCGGTCCAGCTGCATGTCGAGACCAAGCACCCGACCAGGTACGGCGGGCTGGTGGAGAAGGCGCTGGTCGACCTGCTGGACCGCTTCGGCCTGGCCACACCGGCGACCCGGGAGGCGTCCCGGGTGACGGTGATGAGCTTCGCGCCGACCTCGCTGCGGCGGGTGCACGCGATGGCCCCGGCGGTCCCGACCGTGCTGCTCCTGGACCGGGTGCCGCTGCGCTACCGGGACGGCAGCCTGCCGCCGCAGGTGTCGGTCGCCGGCCCGTCCCTGGAGGTGGTCACGGCCCATCCCGGCTATGTCCGGCGGGTGCACGAGCGGGGGAATCGGGTGCACGTCTGGACCGTCGACGAGCCGGCCGACGTCGACCGGGTGCTCGGTCTCGGGGTCGACGCGGTCATCACCAACCGGCCGGGTCAGGTGTTGCGCGCCCTCGGCCGGACCTAGGCCAGGGCTTGGCCCAGGGCCGTCCCGGACAGCCAAGCCGCTTCGATCTTGGCGGCGCCCCAGCCGTCGCCGCACAGCCCGATCCGGGCGTCGCCGAGCCAGTGCGACTGCTCCCGGGTGCCCACCGGCTTGGCGAACGTCCAGCGCTGCACCCGCGACCAGGTCGGTTCGCCGAGACCGAGCATCCCCCGTAGGGCCGCGACCAGCTCCGGGCCAGCGGCCGGCGGGTCCACCAGCCGGCTCGCGGCGAAGGCCGGGCTCGAATGGGCGACCAGCACGGGCGCGCCGTCGCCCCGGCGGGCCCCGTCGTCGGCCACCCAGTCGAGGACCGCCGAGTCGTTGACGAACAATCCGTCGAAGTCCCATTCCCGGGTCGGCCAACCCGCGACGAGGGCCAGCACCGGCTCCCACGCGCGCCCGTCGATGGCTGCGCGCTCGGCCGCGAGCGAGGGGTCCAGCAGCCGCAGTGCCTGCGGATCGGGCATGGCCAGCACCACCGCGTCGTACGGCGCGAGGTCGATGCTCGGACCGGGCCCGACAGCGGTGACCTCGACCTCCTGCCGTACGTCGAGACCGGCCGCCAACGCGGTCACGAGCGATCGCAGACCGGCCGGTGCGGCGTACCGGATGGGGCCGGGCTTGCGCTCGCCCAGGCCGGCAGGTGTCGCCACCTGGAAAGTGTCGGTCCACGGGCGGGCGATCCCCCGGGCGAGCCAGCCGTCGACGACCGCGACGAAGGCCGGGTCACGGGCGGTCAGATAGCTCGCCCCGAGGTCGACGTAGCGCCCTTCGAGGCGGCGGGAGGCCATCCGTCCACCCGGCACCCGGCCGCGGTCGAGCACGACTACGTCGTGACCTGCCTCGGTCAGGACGCGCGCGCACGCCACCCCGGAGATGCCCGCACCGACGACCGCCACCCGCATGGCGCGCATCCTGGGGCCTACGCTGGCCGCTCGCTTCCCGGGAGCCCATCATCAGCAGCCGTCGCCGCCCACCTGCCCGCCCGACGGGTGCTCCGCCCCCGACCGCGGCGACCGGCCCGGTCCCGGTCGTCGGCTAGCGCGATCCCTGCCCGTGCGGCTCCGGCAAGCGCTATAAGGCCTGTCACGGTCGCGCGATGGATGCGCCGGCGTTCGTAGCGCGCCCGTTCGCGGGGCTGGTCGACGAGACCGAGTGGGTGGCGCTGAGAGAGATCGTGCCAGCGGCCACCGCGGCGCTGCCGCTACGGGAGGCCGGCGAGCGGCCGGTGACGCTGTCGACCGTGCTGCCGCTGGCGTGGCCGGGCATGGTCCGGGCCGACGGCAAGGCCTTCCTCGGGCTGCAGGTCGCCAGCCGCTCGGGCGACGTCAGTCGCGACCTGGCCGCTGCCCTCGAACAGGTGCTCGTCGCGGCGCCGGG
>JAYSQK010000475.1:0-1869 GCA_043721555.1 Frankiales bacterium | reverse complement strand
ACCGTCGTCGACCACCCCGACAACGAGTTCGTGCGGGGTTCGCGCCACCTCGACCACGATGCGGCCGGTCCCTGCCGGGAAGGCGTGTTCGACCGCGTTCTGGACGAGCTCGGTCAGCACCATCGCGAGCGGCGTGGCGACCTCGGCAACCAGCACCCCGAAGCTGCCGGATCGCACGACCTGCACCTGCGACTCAGCCGTCGCGACCTCGGCGCACATGGCCAGCACCCGGTCGGCCACCCCGTCGAACGCCACCCGCTCGTCCAGGGCCAGCGACAGCGTCTCGTGCACCAGGGCGATCGAGGCCACCCGGCGCACCGACTCCTCCAGCGCCGCGCGCGCCGCCGGATCGGCCATTCGCCTGGCCTGCAGCCGCAGCAGCGCCGCCACCGTCTGCAAGTTGTTCTTCACCCGGTGGTGGATCTCGCGGATCGTCGCGTCCTTGCCCATGATCTGCCGGTCCCGTCGGCGCACCTCGGTGACGTCGCGCAGCAGCACCAGCGCGCCCCTCGGCTCACCGGCCGGCATCAGCGGCAGCGCCCGCAGCAGGACGACGGCTCCCTGCGCCTCCACCTCGCTGTCCCGCGGTTCCCGGAAGCGCAGCACGGCAGCCAGGGCCGCCGATCCACGTGGCTCGTCCAGCACCCCCGGCGCGGCGGTGAGTCTGGCGATGGTGTGCCCGAGATGGGCGCCGACCAGATCGCCGGTCACCCCGAGCCGCCGGTAGGCCGACAGGGCGTTGGGTGAGGCGTAAACGACGTGTCCGGTTCGGTCGAGCCGGAGCAGGCCGTCGCCGACCCGCGGGTGGTGCTCGGGATCCGGGTCCTGGCCCGGGAACGGGAACGTCCCCTCCGCCACCATCTGCAGCAACTCGCCGGCACTGGTCAGATAGGTCAGCTCCAACTGACTGGGCATCCGCGGCGCCGCGAGGCTCGTGTCCCGGCTGATGACGGCGATGATCCGGTCGCCGCGCCGGACCGGCACCGTCTCGCGGCGCACCGGGACCGTGCCGCGCCATTCGGGTTCGCCGTCGCGCCCGATGCGGCCGGTCGTCCGGGCCCGTTCCAACCGGCGCGCATCGTCAAGCTCATCGCCGACGACGTCGTCGGGGTAGGTCGTCGGACCGGTTGTCGGCCGCATGTGCGCCACGGCCACCCAGCTCGCCCGGCGGGTCTGTACCCACAGCACGAGATCGGCGAAGGACAGGTCGGCGACCAACTGCCATTCCGCGACGAGCTGCTGCAGGTGGTCCAGGTCGGCCTGCGGCAGGTCGGTCCGTCCACGCACCAGGTCTGCCAGCGTCGACACCGGGTCACCCTAGGCTGGCGTGGTGGGCGATCCGCTTTCGTGGCTGGCCGACGCCGCGGCCCGGCGTACGGCCATGGGTCTGGTGCGAACGCTGCGCGCGCGGGGGCCGGGCGACGACGAGGTGCTCGACCTCGCCTCCAACGACTACCTCGGGCTGGCCAGGCACCCGGCCGTCGTCGAGGCAGCCGTCGCCGCGGCCCGGGCCTACGGCGCCGGCTCGACCGGGTCGCGGCTGGTCACCGGCAGCACCGCCCTGCACGACGAGCTGGAGCGGGCCCTCGCGGCGCGCACGCAGATGGCGTCCGCGCTGGTCTTCTCCTCCGGCTACCTGGCCAATCTCGGGGCGGTCGCGGCGCTCACCCGGCCCGGCGACCTGGTGGTGTCCGACCAGGGCAACCACGCGTCGCTGGTGGACGCCTGCCGGCTCTCCCGGGCCGAGGTCGTCGTCGTACCGCACGCCGACCCGAGCGCGGTCGAGCGGGCGCTCGTGCCCGGCCGGCGGGCGATGGTCGTCACCGACGCGGTGTTCTCGGTGGACGGCGAGCTGGCCCCGCTGGTCGA
>JAYSQK010000474.1:0-7756 GCA_043721555.1 Frankiales bacterium | reverse complement strand
ACGACGCGGGCGCGCACCGACGGCGCGGCCCGGCGCGAACCGAGCGCCGAGGCCACCGCCGGCGACGGCAGCACGGCCCGCGGACCGCCGTGGCTGGTGCCGCCGAGCACGAGCGCGCGCACCCGGTCCGGGAAGCGGATCGCCATCTCCTGCGCGACCATGCCGCCCATCGACAGCCCGTAGACGTGGGCACTGTCGAGCTCGAGGGCGTCGAGCAGGGCGACCGCGTCGCCGGCCAGCTCGGGGATCGACGTCAGCCGCCAGGGCGCCAGGGAGCGCCCCGAGCCGCGGTTGTCGTAGCGGATGCAGTCGTATGCCCCGGCGTACAGCGGGACGACCGGGGTGAAGATCTCGGCGCTGATCGCGAAGCCGGTGATCCACAGCAGCGGCTCGCCGGTGCCCTCGCGCTCGACGTGCAGGCCGGTCGCACCGCGACCCCGCCCGACGGTGACCAGCGGCACGGGCTCAGGGCTCCATGACGTAGGTGCCGGGGGCCGAGCCGCTGGCGCTGAAGCGGTCGCTGCCCAAGCTCTTCGGGGCGGGACGCAGCTTGCCGGACCGTTCGGCGAGCCAGGCGACATGGTCGGTCCACCAGCTCCCCGGGTGCTGGACCGCCCCGGCCTTCCACTCGTCCGCCGACTCCGGCAGTGCGTCGTTGACCTGATAGCTCGACTTGGGGTTGCTCGGCGGATTGACCAGCGCGGCGATGTGCCCGGCGGTCGACAGGACGAACCGGGGCCGGCTGCCGAGCAGCTGCACGGTGCGATAGCAGCTCTCCCAGGGGCAGATGTGGTCGGTGCTGCCGGCCACGACATAGCTGTCGACCTTGATCGCGCCGAGGTCCACGGGGGTGCCGAGCACGCTCATCGAATCGGCGTGCACGAGGGCGTTCGCGAGCGTCATGGTGATGAAGTCCTTGTGCAGCCCGGCCGCCATCCGGGTGGTGTCGGCGTTCCAGAACAGCACGTCGAACGCCGGGGGCCGCTTGCCCAGCAGGTAGTTGTTGACCCAGTAGTTCCAGATCAGGTCGTTAGGGCGCAACCAGGCGAAGACGCCGGCGAGCGCCTTGCCGTCGAGATAGCCCTTGCGCTGCGACTGGGCGACCGCGAAATCCGCGGTGGCGCGGTCGACCATCGCGCCGATCGTGCCGGATCGCTCCTGGTCGAGCAGGGTCACCCCGAGGGTCAGCCCGGCGACGCGGTGCTGTTCGCCGAGCGCGGCGAGATGGGCGACCGCGGTGCTGGTCACGATGCCGCCGGCGCACAGCCCGAGCAGGTGCGTCCGGTCGACGCCGCTGATCTCCTGCACCGCGTCGAGGGCATCGAGGACGCTGCGGGCGTAGGCGTCGAGGTCCCAGCCCCGGTGCTCGGCCTGCGGGTTGCGCCAGGAGATCACGAAGACCTGCTGGCCGTTGTCGAGCCAGTGCTCCACCATGCTCCGGCCGGCGGCGAGGTCGGCGATGTAGAACTTGTTGATCATCGGCGGGACGACCAGGAGCGGCACCTCCCGGACCTGCTCGGTGCGCGGGGTGTACTGGATCAACTCAAAGACCGGGGTCCGGAGCACCACCGCACCCTCGGTGACCGCGATGTTGCCGCCCACCTGGAAGCCGCGGCCGTCGACCATCGCCGGGATACGGGGCTTGGTCCGCATGTCGAACACGAACTGCCGCAGCCCGTCGCGGTAGTTGCGGCCGCCGGTCTCCAGGCCCGCTTTGAGGGCCGCCGGGTTGAGCAGTGGGTTGTTGCTCGGCGCCATCGCGTCGACGACCATCTGGACGATGAAGCGCAGGCGTTGTTCGCTGCGCCAGTCGATGTCGGCGTCGTCGACGAGGGTCTCCAGGGCGGATCCGCCGACCAGATAGGCCTGGCAGATCCGCTGCAGCACCGGGTTGCCGGTCCAGGCGGGATCGGCGAAGCGCCGGTCTCGGGCCGAAGGCGCGACCGTCGACCGGCCGGCAACGACCTTGCCGAGCTCGACGGCGGTGCGGGCCGCGAGGCGGGTGGTCCCGACCGGTCGGGCCGCGAGTTGCGCGGCGAGCTTCACGCCGGCGAACCCGGGCAGCATCCGCCGGATCGGCCCCAGGGCCGCGTCGGTCAGCATCACATCCAGCGGGGAGCCGTCCGCGGCACTGCGGGTGGGGGCCGGGTCGTTGGCAGCCGTCGTCGTCATCCCTACAGCCTGTCCCGTGTCGCCTGGGTCACACAAGCCTCGACCGGGGCGATACGGTCCCGTCATGGCAGGCAAGCCCCTCTGGCGACGGGCCTTCGATGCGATCGAGCGGCCAGCTGCCGGGCGCCTGGAACGCGCCGTCCAGACCGAGGTGTTCGCTGATTCCCTTGCCAAGCTGGTCGGGCTCAGGTCCGCTGTCGAGCGCCGGGCCGAGCGGGCCTCTCGGCGGGCGCTGCACCGGCTCAACCTGCCCGCGGCCAGCGACGTGATCGGCCTGCGCCGGCAGCTCGCCGATCTGGAACGCGCCCTGCGACGGCTCGATGAGGATGTACGACGAGGGAGTGGCGATGGCGGCGCAGACCGACCCGGGCGACCTGCTGGCCCGCGTGCGGCGGGACGTGGGGCGCAACCTCGCCCGGGCGCGCAACGGCGTCAAGCACGTGGCGGGGATCGACCGGCCCAAGGTCGGGATGACCCCCAAGGAGACCGTCTGGCGCCGTGACAAGGCCGAGTTGTGGCGCTACGACAGCGATGTCGTCAGCACCGCCACCCCGGTGCTGATCGTGATGAGCCTGATCAGCCGCAGTTACATCCTGGACCTCTACCCGGGCATGAGCTTCGTGGCTGCCCTGCGGGACGCCGGCTTCGACGTCTACCTGCTCGACTGGGGCATCCCGGACGAGCGGGACGCCGGCAATGGGCTCTCCACCTACGTCGACGACCTGCTGCCCGGCGCGATCCGGGCGGTCGTCGACACCAGCGGCGCGCCGGAGGTCAACGTCATCGGCTACTGCTACGGCGGCATCCTGTCGCTGCTGCTCGGCGCCGCCCATCCCGAGCTGCCGGTCGCCTCGCTGATCACGATGGCGACACCGGTCGACTTCGAGCAGCTGGGCCTGATGGGCCGGATGTTCGACGAGGGCCGGCTCGATCCCGACGACGTCATCGACGAGACCGGCAACGTCCCGCCGGACGTCATCCGCAACGCCTTCCGGGTGCTCAAGCCGACGGGCGACCTCGCGTCGTACGCCGTGCTGTGGGAGAAGCTCTGGGACGACAAGCAGATGGAGGGCTATCAGGTGATGGGGCAGTGGACCCGCGACCACATCCCCTTCCCCGGCAAGGCCTTCCGCGAGACGGTCGCGCTGATGCGGGACCGCGCCCTGGTGACCGACCGGGTGGAGCTCGACGGCCGCCGGGTGTCGCTGCGTGACCTCACCTGGCCGGTGCTGAATGTCGTCGCCGCCAAGGACCACATCGTGCCGTGCGACGCGGCGCTGCCGCTCACCGAGCTCGTGGGCTCGGCCGAGGTCGAGTTGCTCGAGTTGCCCGCGGGCCATGTCGGTCTGGTGATGGGCAAGGCGGCCGCCACGATGACCCTGCCGAAGCTCGTCGGCTGGTTGCACGCCCACAGCAGCCAAGGACAGGAGCCCGCCTGATGGATGTCCGCCCGCTGTCGGCCGAGCTGCGGCCGGCCCTGGAGGCGTTCTTCGGCCGGGTGCCGGAGTCCGACCACAACGCGTTCGCCGAGGACGTGTTCGAACCCGGGCTGGTCGCCGGCTGGCTGACCGATCCGCGGGGCCGGCGGGTCGTCGCGCTCGACGGCCAGGACGAGCTCGGGGACCGGGTGGTCGGCTACGCGGCGGTGCTCCCCCTGGTCGGTTGGTCGGCGCACGTCGGCAGCCTGCGCGTCGTGGTCGACCCAGCCTGCCGCGGCAAGGGCGTCGGCCGCGAGTTGGCCCGGCGCGGGCTGCTCACCGGGCTGGAGCTGGGGCTCGACAAGCTGGTGGTCGAGGTGGTGGTCGACGCCGTGCCGGCGATCGGCATGTTCGAGGGGCTGGGCTTCGAGCCGGAAGCGCTGCTGCGCGACCACGTCCGGGACCGGTCCGGGGTCCTGCGCGACCTCGTCGTGCTTTCGCATCTGGTCGACGGGACGTGGTCGGGCATGGCCGCGGCCGGCATCGAGGACGACCTCGACCTGCCCGGCCGGTGAGCGGCGACTTCGCGGGCCGCACCGTGCTGGTCACGGGCGGCACCCGCGGCATCGGCCTCGCCATCGTCGAGGAGCTGCTCGCGCGCGGTGCTAACGCCGTGGTGACGGCCCGCAAGGCCGACGAGCTGCAGGCGGTCCTCGACCGGCTCGGTGCCGACCGGGTCGCGGTGGCCCGGGGAAGCGCCGACGACGAGGCGCACCAGGCGGCGGCCGTGGCGCTCGCTGTCGAACGGTTCGGTCGGCTCGACCTGCTGGTTGCCAACGCAGCGGTCAACCCGCAGTACGGCCCGCTCGTGGACGCCGACCTCGCCGCGGTGCGCAAGGTCTTCGAGGTCAACGTCACCGCGGTGCTCGGCTGGGTGCAGCAGGCGTGGCGGGCCGGCATGGCACAGCACGGCGGCGCGGTGCTGGTGGTCGCGAGTGTCGGTGGGTTGCGCAGCGGCGCGCCGATCGGCGCCTACAACGCCAGCAAGGCGGCCGTCATCCACCTGGTCCGCCAGCTCGGCGCCGAGCTCGGGCCGACGGTGCGGATCAACGCGGTGGCGCCCGCGGTCGTCAAGACCCGGTTCGCCGAGGCGCTGTACGAGGGCCGGGAGGAGCAGGTGGCCAAGGCCTATCCGATGGGCCGGCTCGGCGTGCCGGCGGACGTCGCCAAGGCAGCGGCGTTCCTGCTGTCGGACGACGCCTCCTGGATCACCGGCGAGACGCTCGTCGTCGACGGCGGGGTCACCGTCGCCGGTCGCTGAGGTCCGGGGATGTCGGACAGGTCAATCCTGTGTGACGTGTCCGTTGCGTCACAGCGATTCGCGGAAAGAACCCCCCTCGGGGCGTGTTGACTCCAGGTGTGGGCATCAACGAGCCCCGCCCCTGCACCGGAGGTCAGCATGGACACCGTCACCCGCCCCGCCCCCGCCGCCGATGCCACCCCCCTGACCGCGCTCGACCGCTGTGACCGTTGCGGCTCGCAGGCCTATCTGCGGGCGAAGCTGCCGAACGGGGCCGAGTTGCTGTTCTGCGGCCACCACGGCAACGAACACCGGCCCTCGCTGCTCATCGCGGGCGCGGGCTTCCATGACGAGATCGACAAGCTCACGATCCCCCGGGAGTCGGGCTTCGGGGGCTGACCGGCAGCCGCTCGGCTCGCAACTGCGAGCGGCGGACCTTGCCGGCATCGTCCCGCAGCGGACCGTTGACGAACTCGACGGTCCGCGGCACTTTGTAGCGGGCCAGCCGGGCCGCCACGTGCCCGGCGAGCTCCTCGGGGCTCGCCGGTCCGGTCACGTCGACGAGCGCGTGCACCCGCTGCCCGAGATCGTCGTCCGGCAGACCGATGACGGCACTCGAGCGCACCGCCGGGTGGCTCTCCAGGGCGGCCTCCACCTCGGCCGGATAGACATTTGCCCCGCCGCTCACGATGCAGTCCGCCGTCCGGTCGACCAGATAGAGATAGCCGTCGGCGTCGAGCCGACCCAGGTCGCCGAGGGACTCCCAGCCGTCGACGCTGCGGGCGGTCGCCCCTAGATAGCGGTACGTCGAGCCGGGGCCACCCGCCGGCATCAGATAGACCTCGCCCACCTCGCCGGTCGGCAGGTCGGTGCCGAGGGCATCGAGCACCCGCACCGACGAGCCCAGGGCCGGTCGGCCGACCGAGCCGGGATGGGCCAGCCACTCGTTGCCGTCGAGCACGGTGATGCCGGTGCCCTCTGTCCCGGCGTACAGCTCCCAGATCCGGTCTGGGCCGAGCCAGTCGATCCAGGCCCGTTTGAGCTCGGCTGGGCAGGGCGCGCCGAGGTGGAGCAGGACCTGCAGCGAGGACAGGTCGTAGGAGCCGCGGATCTCGGGACCGAGCCGCCAGATGCGGTGCAGCATCGTGGGGACAGCCATCGTCCAGGTGATCCGGTGCTCCTGGATGCAGGCCAGCCAGTCGAGCGGGTCGAAGCGCTCCCGGACGACCAGCGCATGCCCGCAGAACAGCCCGCGGAAGGCGTAGATGAACGGCCCGTTGTGGTAAAGCGGGCCCGGCACCAGCTGCACCCCGGCGGCGTGCAGGTAGGGCACGGCGGGCACGTCGGGGTCGAACAGGCCGGGCGTGGTGGCGACGATCAGCTTGGGCCGGCCGGTCGAACCGCCGGAGGTCGGCGCCTTCCACTCGGCGCTGACAGCGTCCGGCAGCGGGGACGTGTCGGCGTGCGGGGCCAGCTCGTGGGTGACGACCAGCCGCGGCGCGGCGAGCTCGAGGATGGCCGCCAGCTCCGGGGGTGGGAGCTTGGCCGACACCGGCTGCGGGGTGGCGCCGAGCTTCCAGGTGGCGACGCACGCCTCGACGAAGCCGACGCCGTTCGGCAGGGCGATGGTCACCAGGTCGCCGGCGAGGACCCCCAGCTCGGCGTACGTCCTGGCCAGACCGTTGGTCTGCTCGTCGAGCTCGCGCCGGGTCAGCGCCCGGACGCTGTCGCGGACGGCCGGCCGATCGGGTGCGCGCCGGGCCAGCTCGGTGATGCCGCGGGAGATCGACAGCTGCGCCACGCCGTCCAGCGTCGCACTGCGCGGCCGCTGCCGAGCCGTAGGGTGGCGCCCGTGCAGCAGGTAGCGGTGATCTCCGGCGGGCTCTCCCACGAGCGCGATGTGTCCGTGCGCTCCGGCCGGCGGCTGGCCGAGGCGCTCGTCCGGCGGGGGCTCGGGGTCGACCACTGGGACGTCGACGAGCGCTTCGTCGGCCTGCTCGCCGAGCACACCGCCGACGTCGCGTTCGTGGCGCTGCACGGCGGGTCGGGCGAGAACGGCACGGTGCAGTCGCTGCTCGAGCTGGCCGGGGTGCCGTATGTGGGTTCGACGGCGGGGGCCTGCCGGGCGGCCTACGACAAGTCGATCGCCAAGACCCGGATGACCGAGCGGGGCGTGCGCACCCCGGCCTGGGTCACCTTGCCCAGCACGATCTTTCGTGAGGTGGGGCCGCAGAACCTCTACGAGCTGGTCGACCGGGTGATCGGTCTGCCACTGGTCGTCAAGCCGGTCACCGGCGGTTCGGCGCTCGGCGTCACCGTCGTGCACACCGAGCAGGAGTTGCCCGGCGCCCTCGTGCAGGCCTACGCCTACGCGACCGACGTGCTGCTGGAGGCCTACGTCGACGGCGCGGAGCTGACCGTCCCGGTGCTCGATCTCGGCGACGGGCCGCGGGCGCTCGCGCCGATGCTCATCGAGCTGCCCGAGGGCACGTCGTATGACTACCAGGCGCGCTACGACGCCTCGTCGCGGGTCCGCTACACCTCGCTGGCCGACGACTCCGACCTGCTCGACGTCCCCGCGCTGCGCGCCGTCGCCGAACAGGTGCACGGCCTGCTCGGGCTGCGCGACCTGTCGCGGGTCGACGTGCTGATCGGCGCCGACGGCGTGCCGCAGGTGATCGAGGCGGCCGTGACGCCAGGCCTCACCGAGACGTCCACCTGGCCGCTGGCGGTGAGCTCCGCCGGTCACGACCTCGGCGAGGTCTACGCGACGCTCGTCGGCAACGCCCAGCGCCGGGGCGGCTGACCGGTGCTGACCGCCCTGCTCGACGGTGCGCTGTTCGCCGAGCGCACCGGCACCGCGTCC
>JAYSQK010000473.1:0-3045 GCA_043721555.1 Frankiales bacterium | reverse complement strand
CGACCGTCGCCGGGTCCTCCACCGCGCGGACGCCGTGCCCGAGCCGGGTCGCGCCGAGCAGCTCGACCGCGGCCCGTACCGAGCGGGGGCCGCGCAGCTCACCGGCGTGCGGGACCGCGAGCAACCCGACCTCGCGGGCCAGTCGGAACGCCTTGGCGAACTCCCTCGAGTCGCCACGGGTCTCGTCGTTGGACAACCCGAACCCGACGACGCCTGCCCCCACCGAGCGCCGGGCGAGCCTGGCGAGCGTCTCGGCCTCGGCCGGGTGCCGGGTCCGGTTGGCGGCCAGCACCAGCGCCGTCCCGACCCCGGTGGCCACCGAGGCCTGCGCCAGGGCGTCCAGCAAGACCTCCACCGTCGCCGGCAACCCACCGAGTCGGGCTGCGTACGACGACGGGTCGACCTGCAACTCGAGCCAGCCCGAGCCGGCAGCCCGCTCGTCCTCGACGATCTCGGTGACGACCCGGCGAACCTCCCGCTCGCCGACCAGGACGACCCGCGCCGCGTCGTACAGGCGCTGGAACTTGTGCCAACCACGCAGGCCGGTGGCGTCCAGGTCGACCGAAGCCGGGTCGAGCAGCCCCGGCGGCAAGGCGCGGCCCTGCTCGGCCGCGAGCCCGACGAGGGTGGTCGGCCGCATGCCCCCGGTCAGGTGCAGGTGCAGGTGCGCCTTGGGGAGCCGGGCCAGGTCGCGCACCGGCGCATCGTGTCGCACCGCCGGGCCCGGCGTCGGACGTGGGAAACTTGCCGCTCATCTACCCGAGAGGAGCCGCGTGAGCAGCCCGGCCGCCCTGCCAACGCCGAGCCCCAGCGGCTACACCGCCAAGGACCTCTCGGTCCTCGAAGGCCTCGAGGCGGTCCGGAAGCGGCCCGGGATGTACATCGGGTCCACCGACTCCAAGGGGTTGACCCACCTGGCCTACGAGATAATCGACAACTCCGTCGATGAGGCCCTGGCCGGGCACTGCAGCCGGATCGAGGTGGTCCTGCACGCCGACGGCTCGATCGAGGTGCACGACGACGGCCGCGGGATCCCGATCGACGCCGAGGCCAAGACCGGCCTGACCGGCGTCGAGCTGGTCCTGACCAAGCTGCACGCCGGTGGCAAGTTCGGCGGCGGCGGCTACAAGACCTCCGGCGGCCTGCACGGCGTCGGCGCGTCGGTGGTCAACGCCCTGTCCGGCCGACTCGACGCGGTCGTCCGCCGGGGGGGTCGCGTCCACACGATGTCGTTCTGCCGCGGTGTCGCCGGGGTCTTCGACGGCGACGGCCCGCACGCGCCGTTCAGCCAGCGGGCCGGGCTGTCGGTGGCCGGGAAGGCGCGCCGGGACCAGACCGGTACGTCGATCCGGTGGTGGCCCGACCTGCCGCTGTTCGTCAAGGGCAGCGCGGTCGACATCGAGGCGCTGCGGGACCGGCTGCGGCAGACCGCGTTCCTCGTGCCGGGGCTGTCGCTGGTGCTGCGCGGGGACGACCGGGAGGAGGAGGTGTTCCGGTTCGACGGGGGCACCCGTGACTTCGTCGAGCACCTCGCCCCCGACGGCGCCGTCTGCGACCCGGTCCAGCTGCTCGGCCACGGCAGCTACAAGGAGACCGTGCCGGTCCTTTCCGCCGCCGGGCACCTGACGACCCAGACGGTGGAGCGCACCTGCGAGGTCGACATCAGCCTGCGCTGGGGCACGTCGTACGACACGGTCGTCCAGAGCTTCTGCAACGTCGTCGCGACCCCGCACGGCGGCACCCATCAGAACGGTTTCGAGCGGGCCCTGCTCCGCACGCTCAACGACGCGATGAAGGCGACCCGGGTGCTGCGGGTCAACGACGACCCGGTCACCAAGGACGACGTCCTGGAGGGGCTCACGGCCGTCGTTACGGTGAAGGTGCCGGAACCGCAGTACCTCGGGCAGACCAAGGACGAGCTCGGCACCCCGGGGGTCACAAAGATCGTCGCCGACGTGACGGCCCGGGCGTTCAAGGCCGCTTTCCTCGACGACCGCAAGCGCAAGGCCCAGGTGCGCACGGTGCTCGACAAGATCGCTGCGGCCGCCAAGACCCGGCAGGCCGCGAAGGCCTCGAAGGACGCCGCCCGCCGCAAGACCGCGCTGGAGTCCTCGACGCTGCCGGCCAAGCTCGCCGACTGCCGCTCGACGCAGGTGGCGCGCACCGAGCTGTGGCTGGTCGAGGGCGACAGTGCCCTCGGCACAGGCAAACTCGCCCGCAACAGCGAGTTCCAGGCGTTGCTGCCATTGCGCGGCAAGATCTTGAACGTCCAGAAGGCCGGCGTCGGCGAGATGCTCGCCAACGTCGAATGCGCGTCGATCATCCAGGTGGTCGGCGCCGGCACCGGCCGCACCTTCGATCTCGACCAGATGCGCTACGGCAAGATCGTCATCACCACCGATGCCGATGTCGACGGCGCGCACATCCGCTGCCTGCTCATCACGCTGTTCGCCCGCTACATGCCGCAGGTCATCTCGGCCGGCCGGCTCTACGCCGCCGTGCCGCCCCTGCACCGGGTCGAGATCAGCGGCGTCAAGGAGCCGGTCTACACCTACAGCGAGCAGGGAATGCGACAGCTCGTCAAGCGACTCGAGGCCTCGGGCAAGCGGATCAAGCAGCCGATCCAGCGCTACAAGGGACTGGGTGAGATGGACCCCGACCAGCTGGCCGAGACCACCATGCACCCAGCGACCCGGACGCTCCGGCGGATCAACCCCGGTGAGGCTGATGCGGCCGAGCGCGCCCTCGAACTGCTGATGGGCAACGACGTCGCACCGCGCCGGGATTTCATCGTGGCCTCGGCAGGGCGGGTCGACCGCGCCACCCTCGACGCCTGATGCCGCCCCGCCGGCGGGCCTCCACCGTCCACATCCCGCCCTTCGAGGGCGACGGCACCATCATCGACACCGACATCGTCGACGAGATCGAATCGTCCTACCTCGAGTACAGCTACTCGGTCATCTACAGCCGGGCCCTGCCCGACGCCCGGGACGGCCTCAAACCGGTCCACCGCCGGATCCTCTACTCGATGGCCGACTCCGGCCT
>JAYSQK010000472.1:0-10060 GCA_043721555.1 Frankiales bacterium | reverse complement strand
CGGGTGGTCTCGCCCGACGTGTGTGGCCCTGCGCTGCTCGGTGCTGAGGTCACCGGGTGGTCCGAAGCAGGCAGCGGCACGCGGCGCGGGCTCTTCGCCGGCTGACGCCCGGCAGGCATCGGAAAATGGAACGGGGTCAGGGTGTTGAGCACCGACGCGGCCGTGCGCTGCGCGCCCCCGGGCAGCGCGTTCGCCGCAGCACCTGCCGTGGCGAAACCGATGCCGGCTGAGAGCGCGAGCACCGCAGCACGAAGACTTCGCCGCCGGATCGGGTGGGGTGTCGCCGCCGGACGGCGGGCCGACACGGGCGCCGCGATGGCCCCGTCGAGCAGCGCTGCCAGCGCGGGGGAAGGGGTCGGCGGTTCTCCCGCGGCGAACAGCCGGAGTCCGTCCACGAGGTCGACCAGATCGGCGTCGGCAGGCTCGGCGCGGCCCCGGATGAGGGCGCTGACCTGGCGGTCGTCCCACCGGTTCGGCCGCCCTCTCATGCCACCGTCATCGTCGGCGCCCCGGTCGGTGTTACGCATGGACTGCAAGCTCACGCTTGAGGGCGAGCAACGCCCTGCGCTGGAGTTGTTTGACCGCTCCCTGGGAACGGCCGATCGCCGCGGCGACCTCGTCCAGGGTCAGGTCCCCGATGATGCGCAACGCCAGCACGGTGCGCTGGTCCTCGGGAAGCGTGGCAAGCAACCTCCCCGCGCGATCTGCACTCGCGCGGAGCTCGGCCTCGTCCTCGGCGGAGGCGGTCTGCCGGGTGTCCCAGACCGGCTGGTACTCCACGCCGGCGGGGCGTCGTGCCTGCCGGCGCAGCGAATCGACGAGGCGGGCATGCGCGATGGAGAACACGAACGTGCGCAACCCACTCACCCCGCCGGTCAGCGTCGGCAGTGCCTTCATGACGGTCAGGAACACATCGTTGGTGAGCTCCTCAGGTTCGGCCGCTCCACGGGCCCTGAAGTAGCCGCGCACCTGCGGTGAGAGCTCGTCGTAGACCAGTCGCAGCGCCCACGGCTGACCCAACTGTGCGGCCGCGAGGACCTCACCGAGCTCAAGCCGTCCCACCGGGCATGTCCTCCTGCTCTGGCTGCCCCAAATGGGCGCCGACGCAACGACGCCGATCCGGGGTCCGAGTGTCGCGCGGCCGGGCGAGGGGGTTACCGCTTGACGATGCCCGGTGCCTTGATCGCGGGGGCGCGGTTGAACAGCGAGAACGTGGTGGCTTCGTCCAGAACCAGGGTCTTGGCCCCTGCCCGGACGGAGACTCGCAGGGTCACCGAACTGATGTGACCGGTCGGGTCGAGGCCGAAGGTCACCGGCGTCGAGGCATTCGGCGCGGCGCTGGGCGGTGCCAGCCGAGCCTGGGTCAGCACGCTCGCCGGGACCTGGCCGGTGAGGCGATCGCCGGTCAGGGTGGGGGCGGTGAGGCCGGTGAGGAGCGGGAGCAGCGAAGCGAGCGGGTCAACCGTCGCGGCCGGCTTCGCAAGGACCGTCCACGGTCCTGGCGGCTGGCGGACGTAGGTCCGACCGCCGAGTTTGATGACCTGCTGGTCCTTGCCACCGACCCGCAGGTCATAGCTGATCGCGGCAGGCCGCACCGCCCGTCCACTCAACGACGTGAACTGCGGCGCTGCCGCGCCAGTCAGGCGCTGGGTGGCCTGGAAGGCGTACGACCGCAGCGCCTTGGTCATCGTCACCGCCTTGGCGAGGGCAACTGCTGCAGCAGCATCCGCCGTCGCCGCCGGCTGTGACGAGGAGCTCGATGGCTGCGTCGTGGCGAGCGGCTTCGACGAGCCACTTGAGCAGCCGACCGCACCGGCCGTGAGCGCAATGACCGCGGCGGTGACGGCACCGAAACGCCGCCACCGCACCACGAGCAAGGTCATCAGGTCAGTGTTCCCGAACGGCAGACGGTCCTAGTCGCCACTGCCCGAGCCCGAACCGGAGTCCGAGCCGCCGCCGCCGCCACCGGACTCCGAACCGTCGTTCCCGGAGTTGTCGCCACCGGTGGCAGTCGGCTCAGGCGTCGCAGCCGGGGCCATGTGGTCACCGTGCTTGCCGGCGTCGTCACCGTGCTGGTCCGGCTGGTCGGCCTGGTCACCGGACTGGTCCTCGTTCTTGCTTTCATCAGCCTGCGGCTCGGGGGTCTTCGCGGCCTTCGGCGCTTCGACCGAGACCTCCTCGACAGCGTCGCCGGCATCGCCGAGTTCGACCTTGACTGCTCGGCCGTCAGCCAGCGTGACGGTCAGGTCATGCCCGTCGACGGCAACGCTGGCGCCAGCGGTGCTGGTCGTCGCACCGGTGATCGCGCCGGTCGGGCCGACCGTGTAGTCCACCGCGATCGAGGTGCCGGGGATCGTGATGGCGAGCGAGAAGCTGCCAGCACCGTTGTTGGTCAGCGTGAAGGTGGGGTCGCCGGCCTCGGGCGCGTCTGGCGCCTCGGAGGGCTGGGCCGACGCGGTCGCGACCGGCGTCACCGCGTCCGCGAACGCAGCGGAGGCAGCCACTCCAGCTGCGCCGAGGGCGAGGACCAGCGAGGCGCTCGCGACAGCGACCCGGCGGACGAGAGGGGGGTTCGACATGTTGACTCCAACGCAAACGTAGAAGGGGACGTGCTGCACTGCCCCCGTTATCGTCGCAACCGGGCTCGGAGTTACGCGGTCGTTGCGGACAGCGTCCGAGTGCTCACGCTGCGTCGTATCACGGGCGGGCCGCGCGTACGCCGGGTGGAGTGGCGAAAGCGTGCGGCGACGTGCCCAGCGGCTGCCGGCGCGACACGATGCAGTCCGCGGGCCGTCCGGCGGCTCAGCGACGACCCAGCAAGGAGCGGCTGACGCATGAGCGAGTGGCACCTGCGTGACCTGACCGACGCCGACCTGGAGGAGGCGGTGGCCCTGGACGGCTCGTCGACGACGGTCGGGCAGCGAGCGTTGTTCCCGCTGTCGGAGGTGGTGGCGAGCCTGGTCGCCGGGCAGCCGGCGGTGGCCGCTGAGGCGTCCGGCCGACTCGTCGGGACGGCCGTCGGTCGGCTGGACGGTGACCGCGGCTGGATCCTGCGCATCACCCTGCACCCCGAATGGCGCGGCCGCGGCCTCGGCAGCGAGCTGCTGGCCGCACTCGAACAGCGCCTCGTCTCGGCCGGCGCCCGCCGGTTGACGTGCGCGCTGCCCGAGGGCGAGACCGGCAGCCAGGCACTGCGCAACTCGGGCTTCGCGGAGCGGCAGGACATCACCTGGTACGACAAGCTCGAACACGTCCGGCCGCAGGACGTCGACGCGGCGGCCGCCCTCGGTGGGTCGGTCCCGCCACCGAACCTGTGGCAGCAGGTCCAGGGGATGACGGCGGAGAAGGCGCTGATCGAGCGGCGCATCGTCCTGCCGCTGTCGCAGCCCTCGCTGGCTGAGGAGCACGGCGTGCGCGAGCCCCGCGCCGTGATGCTGTTCGGGCCGCCGGGGACCGGCAAGACGACGTTCGCCCGGGCCGTCGCCAGCCGGCTGGGCTGGCCGTTCGTCGAGCTGTTCCCGTCGCGGCTCGGCGCCGCATCGGCGAGCGGTCTGGCGGGCGGGTTGTCGGAGGCGTTCGGCACGCTCGCCCGGATGGAACACGTCCTGGTGTTCATCGACGAGGTGGAGGAGATCGCCTCCCGGCGGGACGCCCCCGGCGCCGATGTCGGTGTCGTCAACGAGTTGCTCAAGTCGATCGTGACATTCCGCGAGCGCCCGCACCGACTGCTGGTCTGCGCCACCAACAGCATCGACAGCCTCGACGGTGCGTTCCTGCGGCACGGTCGATTCGACTACGTGCTCCCGATCGGCCCACCGGACAGCGAGGCGCGGACAGCGATGTGGCGCCGGGCCAGCCTGCAAGCCGGTGCGAGCGACATCGACCTCGACCTGCTCGTCAGCGCCAGCGACGGCTTCACGCCGGCCGACATCGGCCACGCCAGCCAACAGGTCGCCCAGGCGACGTTCGAGGCGACGCTGACCGGCGGGGCAAGGGTGCGGGCGACCACCGCGGACTACCTGCTGGCCGTCCAGCAGACCCGCCCCACCCTGGACGCCGACGACGTGGTCCGCTTCCAGCGCGACATCGAGCGGTTCCAGCGGACCTGAGTGGCTACGCCCCGTCGTACCGGCCCGACGGGCGATCGCCTACGTGGCGACGTCGGACCCCCAGCTACCGTTGGCCGATGCCGGAGATGGACGAGTTCGGCCGCCCGGAAGTGCCCCTGGCCGGCACCGAGATCGAGACGCTGCAAGGGTTCCTCGACTATCAACGCGCCACCCTGGCGTGGAAGTGTCGCGGCCTGAGCGAACAGCAGTTGCGGGCCGGGCTGCGACCGACGTCGATGACGCTCGGTGGGATGCTCAAACACCTGGCCCGCGCCGAGGACTACTGGTTCAGCGAGGTCGTCGCCGAGGCGCCAAGGCCTGAGCCGTGGGCGAGCTTGCCGTGGGCCGGCGAGTGGGAGAACGCCGCTGCCGACACCGGCGAGCAGTTACGGCAGCTCTGGGCCGAGCGGGTCCAGGCCTCCCGCCGGGTCGTCGCGGCACAACTCGAAGCCGCAGAAGCAGGGCTCGGCGCGACGCATCCGGCCTGGGACGGTCAAGGGCGAGCCAGCCTGCGGTGGGTCCTGGTGCACATGATCGAGGAGTACGCCCGCCACAACGGCCACGCCGACCTCATCCGCGAATCCATCGACGGCGAGACAGGCGAATAGGGCGGCGACCTCCCCTTAGCCGCCGGGGGGTGGGCGGGTCAGCCCATGTGCGGGTAGCGGTGGTCGTGCGGCGGCGCGAACGTCGTCTTCAGGGTGCGCGGCGAGGTCCAGCGCAGCAGGTTGAGCACCGAGCCCGCCTTGTCGTTGGTGCCACTGGCGCGAGCCCCACCGAACGGCTGCTGGCCGACGACCGCGCCGGTCGGCTTGTCGTTGACGTAGAAGTTTCCGGCGGCGAAGCGCAGCCGCTCGGCGGCCTCGGCGACGGCGTAGGTGTCCTGGGCGAAGACCGCACCGGTCAGCGCGTACGGCGAGGCAGTGTCGACCAGCCCGAGCACGTCCCCCCAGTCGCGGTCGTCGTAGACGTGCACACCGAGCACCGGTCCGAAGTACTCCCGGCGCAGCACCTCGTGCCCCGGGTCGGTGGTGACGAGCACGGTCGGGTCGATGAAGAACCCCTCGCGGTCGTCGGCGCCGCCACCGGCGAGCACCTCCAGGGCCGGGTCGGTGGCCGCGGCCGACAGCACCCCGGCGAGCCGGTCGAAGGCCCGCCGGTCGATGACCGCGCCGCCGAACTGCGCGAGGTCGGTGACGTCGCCGTAGGTCAGCGAACGGACCCGGTCGGCGAGGGAATCGCGCAGCCCGCCCTCCCACAGCGAGCGCGGGAGGTAGGCGCGCGAGGCCGCGGAGCACTTCTGCCCCTGGTACTCGAACGCGCCGCGCACGAGGGCCACCTCGAGCGCGCGGACGTCGGCGGACGGGTGGGCCAGCACGAAGTCCTTGCCGCCGGTCTCGCCGACCAGCCGCGGATAGCTGCGGTAGCTGCCGATCCGGCTGCCGACCTGCTGCCAAAGGTGCTGGAAGGTCGCCGTCGATCCGGTGAAGTGGATGCCGGCCAGTTGCGGGTGCTCGACGGCCACCGCGGCCGAGGCGCCGTACCCGGTCACCATGTTGATGACACCCGCTGGCATTCCGGCGATCTCGAGCAGCCGCATGGTGTGGTGCGCCGCGAGCTGCTGGGTCGGCGACGGCTTCCAGACGACCGTGTTGCCCATCAGGGCAGGCGCGATCGGCAGGTTGGCCGCGATGGCGGTGAAGTTGAACGGCGTGATGGCCAGCACGAACCCCTCGAGCGGGCGGTGGTCCATCCGGTTCCACACCCCGGGGCTGCTGACCGGCTGCTCGGCGAGCACCCGGGCCCCGAACGCGACGTTCCAGCGCAGGAAGTCGATCAGCTCGCAGGCGCTGTCGATCTCGGCCTGGTAGACCGTCTTGCTCTGCCCGAGCATCGTCGCGGCGTTCAAGGTGTCCCGCCACGGGCCGGCGAGCAGCTCCGCCGCACGAAGCAGGACGGCCGCCCGGTCGTCGTACGACGTACTGCGCCAGGCCGGTGCGGCGGCGAGCGCAGCCGTGACCGAACCGTCCCAGTCCGCCGCGCTGGCCTCGTGGGTGGTGCCGAGCACCGCGGTGTGCCGGTGCGGCTGCACGACCTCGATGGCGTCGCCGCCGGCCGGCCGGGTGACGCCGGCGATGGTCAGGGTCAGGTCGACCGGTTCGGCGGCCAGCTCCTTGAGCCGGGCCTCGAGCGAGGCGCGTTCGGGGCTGCCGGGCGGGTATTGCCGGATCGGCTCGTTGACCGGTGCGGGGACCACGGTGGTGGCGTCGAGCACGGGAGGCTCCCTTCGTGGGGGTGGACCCTCATGCTGTCACTGTGAGTCCCTCCCGGCGGTTGCTGTTCACCGCCGTGACCCTCGTCGTGGCCATCGTGCTGATCTTTGCCCTACTGGGGCGGCTGACCCGCACTGCCCGGCCGGCGAGCCCGGCGGCCGACCAGACCCGGCCCGGCCCGGTGCTGCTGGTGCCCGGCTACGGCGGCGGCACCGGCGCACTCGAGGTCCTCGCGGAGCGGCTCCGCGCGGCCGGTCGGGAGGCCGCCGTGGTGCCGCTGCCAGGCGACGGGACCGGCGACCTGCGGCTGGACGCCAAGGCGCTCGCCGTCGCGGCGGATGCAGCGATCGCCGCCGGGGCGGTGTCGGTCGACGTCGTCGGCTACAGCGCAGGCGGGGTGACCGCCCGGCTGTGGGCGGCCGGCGGCGGCGCCCGGCTGGCCCGCCGGATCGTGACGCTGGGCTCGCCGCACCACGGCACGAAGGTCGCGGCCCTCGCCGCGACGCTCGCGCCCGGCGCCTGCCCCGAGGCCTGTCGGCAGCTCGTCCCGGGCAGCAGCCTGCTCGACAATCTGGCCGAGACGCCCGACGGGCCGGCGTGGCTGTCGCTGTGGACCACCGGCGACGAGACGGTCACGCCGCCGACCTCGGCCCGGCTCGACGGGGCCACCGACCTGGCGCTGCAGGACCTGTGCCCGGCCGCCCAGGTGAGCCACTCGGACCTGCCACGCGCGCCCGAGGTCGTCGGTGTGGTGGTCGCCGCACTGTCCGGCCCGCGGCTCGTCGTACCGGCTCGGTGTCCTAGCTCGTGATGTCCTTGGTGGTGAAGTTGGCCCAGGCGGCACCGAGCAGCACGACGATGTAGGCGCCCTGCAGGAGCGTCCCGCGCAGCACGTCGCGATAGTGGACGGGGTCGCGGAACAGATCGACGAACGCCAGCCAGTAGCGGGTCGGCAGGTAGGGCTGCACCGAGGCGCTCGCGTCGAGCCCGACCAGGACGGCGGAGGTCACGAGCACCGCGATCGCGCCAAGGCTCGCGGCCAGCGGCGAGTCGGTCACGGTCGACAGGAACAGCGCGACCGCCGCGACGCCGAGCATCGACCAGCCGACGTAGAGCACGGCCAGCACGGTGCGGAAGGTCGCGTCGCCGGTCGACAGCGTCGTACCGGACGTCGAGGGCAGCGGCGCCGACCCGAACAATTGGGTGCCGACGATGTACGCCGTGGCAGCGACGGCCACGACGGACAGCAAGGTGAAGGTCATCACCGAGACGAGCTTGGCGAGCAGCAGGCGGACCCGGCCGACGGGCCGGATCAGCAGATAGCGCAACGTGCCGGCCTGGGCCTCGCCCGCGATCGCGTCGCCGGCGACGAGGCAGACCGCGACCGGCAGGAACAGCGGCAGCACGATCGCGAGGGCCGCGGCCGGGAACAGTGCGCCGTTGGCGAGCACCGCCGACAGGAACGCCGGGCCGGTGCCGGGCCTGGGGGCGACGCCGCTGGTCTTGACGAACACCGCCACGATCGTGGGCAGCACGCACAGCAGGGCGAGCATCACCCAGGTCCGCGGGCGGCGAAGCAACCGGCTGAGCTCGACGGCGATCATCGCGAGCCGATCCGGTCCGAGCCGCTGGAGGTCAGCTCGAGCACGACGTCCTCCAGGGTGCGCCGCTCGGGCGCCAGGCCCTCGACCCGCACGCCGGCCTCGACGAGTCGGGCGTTGAGCTTGGCCGGATCGTCGGTGCGCACCAGAAGATGATCTTTGTGCGGTTCCGCGTCGAGCACCAGCTCCCGGGCCAGCTCCAGGTCGGGGGTGTGGATCGCGGTGCGGCCGGTCGGGGCGCACAGGACGGCCAGGTCGTCCTGGGCGACCAACCGGCCGCGGTCGAGGACGCCGACCCGGTCGCAAAGCGCCTCGATCTCGCTCAGCAGGTGGCTCGACAGGAACACCGTCGTGCCACCCCGGTTGAGCTCGAGCAGCAGCTCGCGCACCTCGTGGATGCCCTGCGGGTCCAGGCCGTTGGTGGGTTCGTCCAGCACCAGCAGCCGGGGGCGGCGCAGCAGGGCGCCGGCGAGCCCCAGCCGCTGGCGCATCCCGAGGCTGTAGGCCTTGACCGGTCGGCGGTCGACACCGGCCAGCCCGACCTGTTCGAGGGCTTCGTCGACCCGGCTCTTCCGGGTTCGCCGGCCACCCCCCGGACCGGCGGCGTCGAGCAGCGCCAGGTTGGCCCGCCCGGACAGATGACCGACGGCGGCGGGCCCTTCGACCATCGCGCCGACCTGCGACAGCACCTCGCGCACCCGGGTCGTGCCCATCAGCTCGACCCGGCCGGACGTCGGCAGCACCAAGCCGAGCAGCATCCGCACGGTGGTGGTCTTGCCGGAGCCGTTCGGGCCGAGGAAGCCGTAGCGGTCGCCCTCGCGCACCTCGAGCTCCACCCCGTCGACGGCGGTGACCCGGCCGAAGCGCTTCACCAGCGCCGAGGTCTGGATCACGCCCCCTCCCGGCGCGGCGGTGGCTGGCGGCGGAGTTGCAGCGCGGCCCGGTCGAGCACGCCCCCGGGGACGGTTCCCGCCAGCAGATAGGTCCGCCGGCCGTCCCGCACCACCAGCGCGTTGACGAGCGGGCTGCTGACGACGCCCGCCGACGTGGCGAGGGCCTTGCTCACGTCCCGCGCGACGTCGCGCGGTAGCGGCACCAGGGCGAAGGCGCCGAGCCCCTCGCCGTATGTCGCGACGCCGCCCCCCAGGCCGCGCACCGCGTCGGTGCGCGGCAGCCCGGCCAGGGCCGAGGGCAGCTGATAGGGCGAGAAGCGGTCGACCAACGCGGCCAGGTCCGGGGCGTCCTGGGTGACGGCCACCACCCCACGCGGCGGCGCAAAGCTCGTCCGCGCCGCCGCGGGCCGGGCCAGGTCGACGTCCAGCAGGACCGACGTCAGGGCCAGCCGCCCACCGGCTCGGACCTCGACCCGGAGCGGCAGCCCGGTGCCGGGATCCGCCCAAAGATCAACTTCATCCACCGTCGTGCTGCCGGGGTGCCGCGGGACGAGCCGCAGCCCGACGGCTGCCCGGCCGGCGACCCGGCGTACGGGCAGGAGGCTGGCCCGGACGTCCCGGGTGCGCGAGAGGCGGGCCCCGACGACGGGTGCGAGCAGATCGCCGGCCTGCGGCAGCCGGACGGCCAGCGCCCCCTCGATCCGCAGCGCCCGGCGGTCGGCGCTGGACCAGGTCCAACTGCCGGTCGGGTCCTGGGCGACGTCGGTCTCACCGGCCAGTGAGAGGGCGTCGATTCGGAACTGGTGTGCGCCCCGCCACCAGGCCCGGGCCCGGGTGGTGCCGCCGACCAGCGACGCGAGATCGCCAAGTTGCTTGACGTCTGGCAGGTCAAGGGTGCCGCGGCTCTCCCCGTAGCCCGACCAGGCCACCCCCGCCGAGGCGCGGACCTTCGCCAGCAGCGCCGCGGCCGAGATGGGCGCGGCCTGCACCGGCAGGGCCCCGACCGCGCCGGGCAGCGCGAGCGCCGCCGCGTGGCCGGTGACCACGACCGCCCAGCGCCAGGTCACCCGCCGCCCCATCACAGGGGTCCGACGAGCGGCCGCGCCGAGAGGTTCCTCGCTGCCCGCCCAGCTCGTGCTGGATCGGGCCGCGACGCGCCGGGCGGTTCGCGGCCCGATCCAGCA
>JAYSQK010000471.1:0-3055 GCA_043721555.1 Frankiales bacterium | reverse complement strand
CAGGCCAACGCCGTCGTCATGGACCTCGAGCACGAGCTGCCCGTCGTCCTCGGTCAAGGTCACGCTCGTCCGGGTGGCCGCCGCGTGCTTGCGGCTGTTGCCGAGCGACTCGACCGCGACGAAGTACAGCGCCACTTCGACGGCCGTCGGCCAGCGTCGGCGGGTGATCTCGGGGGCCACGTCCAGCGTCACATCGACCGGCAGGCGCCCGGCGAAGGAGCGGATCGCGGCTGCCAGACCGTGATCGGTGAGCACGCTTGGGTAGATCCCGCGGGCCAGGTCCTGCAGGGTGAACACGGCACGTTCAGCCTTGCCGGCGAGATCGATGAGCGAGCTCGGGTCGACCGACGGCGCCCTCGCCAGCTGGTGCAGCTCGCCGGCGAGGGTGATCAGTTCGTGCTGCGCGCCGTCATGCAGGTCGCGTTCGATCCGCCGACGCTCCTCGTCCTGGGCCGCGACCAGCCGCTGGCGGGAGACCTGGAGCTGGAGCGCATTGGCCTGCAGCTCTTCGACGCTCGCCGCGACCTGATCGGTCAGCCGGGCGTTCGCGCGGGCCAGCTCGCTCGCGCGCGCGATCGCCTCGAGCAGTTCCAGATCGGCTGGCGTGAGCGGGTCGCCACGCCGCTGCCCGACGGCCAGGACCGCCCAGGCCGCTGGCCGGGTGCCGAGCAGCGCCAGGGCGGCGGTGTCGCGGGGCCAGGGGTCTGCTGGCCCGGCGTCCGGTGTGGTCGGCGGGTCGAGCAACCGCACCGGCGGACCGTCCCAGGAGGCTTCGCCAGCCAGATGTACGACGGGGGCGGCGGTCACGTCGCCGGTAACGGTGACGAGGCGATAGACCGGTTGGCGAGCCGTGGCGGTCCACAGCGCCACCCAGGGCACGGCGAGCCCCCGGCGTACAGCTTCGGCGACCCGGGCTGCCGCGGCCCGGTCGTCGAGCGTGGACAGCCCTTCGGCGAGCCCGACGAGCACCCCGAAGCCCGAGGGGCGCTGGCCGTAGACGAGCCGGCGCACCCAGGGTTCCAGTCGCCGGCTGTACCCCTGCACCAGGACGGTGACGACCGCGGCCGCGACCACGGCTGCGCGGAGCTGCGAGGTCCGTACCTGACCGGTCAGCAGCAGTGCCCCCGCAACGATCACGCCGGTGAACGCCGCCGAGCACGACCCCAGCACGACGGCTCGTGGGAGTGCCTGATCGACCACCCAGAGGCGCCATCGCAGCAGTGCCGCCGCGATCGCCAGTTGTCCGAGGCCGACGGCCAGCACGGTGCCGACCAGCTGCAGTCGGCCCCCCTGCGCGCCAGGAAGGATCCGCAGCGCAACTTCGAGCACGACGCTGATGGCCAGGCCAGCTATCCCGACGCGGATCTGTTGCCGGACGACCGGACCGGAGCGGCGGTAGCGGAGCATCAGGCCGACGAGGGCCGCCAGCGGCAGCACGCCGGTGAGCACGGAGGCGGTCCGCGCCAACAGTTGATGCAGGTCGGCTCCTCCCCCGGGCAGCAGCAGCTTCGGCACCGACACGCGACCCGGCAGATGGCCGGGCACCGGCACCGGGGCGCCGCTCGGAGCGGTGAGCCAGGCCGCGACGGAGGCCGCGAGCAGCACCAGCGCACCCAGGACGACGAGCCGCGTCCAAGGCGCTGCCGGCCGGTGCCCATCAGGAAACAGCCCCGCCACCAGCATCCACGGGACCGCGAGCGCGACGTCGAGCAGCCACAGCCCGGCCAACAGCGCCCCGTTCGGCTGCGTGGTCGCTGATGCAGTCGCATAGAGCACGACGGCCACCGGTCCGTTGACCGCTATCACCAGCAGCACCCGCCACAGATTGTTGGTCGGCGTGCGCTGGTGCAGGACGACCGCCATCGCGGCTGCGCCCGCACCGATGACGGCCAGGTTGCCGGTCTCGGACGGCAGCGGGTGTCCGGCGTGGGCGGCCACCTGCAGGGCGACCGCACTGGTGAGCACCGACAGCAGCGCAACAGCGCGTACGACGGTGGTGCCCCGGCGGCCCATAGCGTTGATCGTGCTCGCGTGCGGGCCCGCGGAGCAAGGGGGTGAGCCCCTCCACTGCGTAGGGGCAACCTCCAGGAACCGGGCCGTCAGCCGGCTGTCGCGCCCATCCCGGCCAGGCGAGCCTGGCCATGTCGGGCGACACCGCAGGAGGACTGATGGCCATGGCTGCGCAACTGGTGCCTCCAGGGGAGGTCGGCTCGGAGCAGTTGTCCGCCGCTGGAAGTGCGGACTGCGGTCACCACGGGTGCGTGCAGCAGCCAGACGAGGACGTCCGGACCCTCGCCAGTGCGATCACCCTCGTGCGGACGGTCGGCTGCCTGACCGCGGTCACCGTCTCGATCGCGACCGGACAGGTGGCTTGGTTGTTCATCGGCTTCGCGATCCACGTCGTTGGCGACGTGGCCGACGGCATCGTCGCGCGACGCCGTCACGAGGAGACGCGAGCCGGCGCCGTGCTCGACATCCTGTGCGACCGGCTCTGCGTCGCCGTGTACTACCTGTCGTACGGGCAGCTGCACCACGCGCTGCTCGTGCCGATCGCGTTGTTCCTGTTCGAGTTCATGGTGCTGGATGCGCACCTGTCACTGGCATTCCTCAATTGGCCACTGCGTTCGCTGAACGACTTCGGGCTGGTGGACCGGTCGATCTACCGCTGGAATTGGTCCAGGACGGGCAAGGCGCTGAACAGCGGCGCCCTGGTCGTGCTCATGTTGACAACCGGATCACCGGTGCTGTGCACCGCCCTGGTCGTGGGGATGATCATTGTGAAGGTGGTGTCGCTGGTTCGTTTGCATGCGCGGGGTGTGCCGGCGCCAGTCGGTTGCGCCGCGGCCATGGGGTGACACAGTCAGCGGGCCGCGAGCCCGGCCGCGGCCGACAGCAGGCACATCGACGCCAGGTCGACGGTGTCGCCGGTCGGGTCGGCTGACGCGTCGACCTCGACCACATCCACGGCGCGTACGGCGGGGTGGCGGCCGGCCTCGACCGCCGCGTCGAGCAGCTCCCAGGGGGCGAGGCCGCCGGGCCGGGCGCCGGGGCAGCC
>JAYSQK010000470.1:0-2038 GCA_043721555.1 Frankiales bacterium | reverse complement strand
ATGTTGGAGGAGGCACTGGGAGGACCGGCGGCGCTGGCCCGGGCTCTAGGTGGTCGTCCCACACTGGACCCAGCTGGTGCTCCGTCCCGTGAGCGGAAGGTTCGGCTGTCCCAGCCGTTGGACCAGCGCGTCAAGGCCGCCGTCGACGGCGGCCTCGAGAAGGATTTCTCTGCGCTGACGCGGGCCGCGTTGGTGGAGTATCTGGACCGTCACGAGCACCAGGTCAGCGCCTGATTGGTAGCGTCCCGGCGCTCCAACCGGCAACGGGCCCCGGCGGCACAGCCCCCTCGTACTTGGCTAGTCGGACGACTTCTGACACGGATCTCCGGTGCAGGACACTAGATGGGTGGACGCGCGCCCAGGCCCGCTTCCCGGGCTCTCACGATCGCCTCGGCCCGATCGGCCACCCTGAGTTTGGCGAAGATCGACGACACGTGGTTGCGAATCGTCTTCTCCGACAGGATGAGGGTGCGCGCAATCGTCGGGTTGTTCTTCCCCGCTGCCACGAGCTCGAGAACCTCGGTCTCACGCTCGGTGAGCGTCGGAAAGGCACCACGCGCGTGACGGTCATGGCTGGCGAAGAACGCCAGCACCTGCGCCGCAACGCCCTGCCCGAACACGAGCTCACCGGTCGCGACCGAGCGCACTGCCTCGATGATGCGCTCCTGCGGCGCCCCTTTGACCAGGTAGCCCCGAGCGCCCGCCGCCATCGCGGTGAACACCGACTCGGTGTCGTCGAACATCGTGAGCACCACGACCGCGGCCTCTGGACTGGAAGCGACGATGTGGCGGGTCGCCTCGATGCCGTTCATGGGCGACATCCGGATGTCCATGAGGACCACGTCTGGCGACGTCTGCGCCACCGCCGCAACGGCGGTCTCCCCGTCGCTCACGGTGGCCACCACCTCCACGTCCTCGCAGTCGGCAAAGGTGACGCACAACCCGCTCACGAACACCGGGTGGTCATCAGCAATGAGGATCCGAATGGTCACGATCTCGACCCCGCGTCGACTGAGGTGATGATCAACGGGAGTTCGGCGCGGACGGTGGTTCCGACACCTGGCGCAAAGGTGACCGTGCAGATGCCCCCGAGCTCGTCGGCCCGTTCGCGCATCGACCGCAACCCGGTCCCCGCGCGGTCGGGGCAGATGCCCGATCCGTCGTCTCGTACCGACAACATCAGCGACCCGTTGGCCGAGAGCTCCACCCAGCACCGGGTCGCCCCCGCATGCCGGGTGGTGTTGGCAACCGCCTCCTGCGTGATGCGGTACGCCGCGACCTCCACGGCCGCAGGAAGGTCTGGCAGGTCGCCGTCCACGATCACCTGGACGTCCGGCTGCCCGCCGCTCATCCTCCGAGCCATCCGGGCATGGTGTCGCAACGCCTCGGCGAGCCCGAGCTCGTCGAGTGGTGCTGGACGCAGGTCGCGAGCCATCCGGCGTACCTCATCGAGGCTCTGGCGCGTTTGGGCCAGGACGTCTCCGGCAAGGCGAGCCTGTTCGTTGTCTACTGCTCCGCGCTGGAGCGACTCCAGGCCCAGCGCCATCCCTGCGAGCGCCGGGCCCAGTCCGTCGTGCAGGTCGCGACGCATCGCGCGTCGTTCCTCCTCGCGTGCGGCAACGATCTGCTCTCGGGAGCGGCGCAGCTCGCGGGCCGACTGGGCGCTGTGGGCGACGGCTCCTGCCTGCGCGGCGAGGCTGCTCACGAGACGGGCGTCGCGGGCCGAAAGCTCGGACTCGCCCCCACGCAGACCGAGCTCGAGGGATCCGACGCTCTGTCCTCCGTAGAGGAGTTGGTAGGCGACGACACGCTCGGGCCGTTGACCGTCGGCAGCTGCCGGCGCGCTCTCGCCGACGAAGGTGATCGCCGCAAACGGCAGCCGCAGAGCTTCACGGACGGTGGTGACTACGCTCGGCAGGACACCATCCGGATCGGGCACGGCGGCCAGCCGCTCACCCAAGAGGGCGAGCGCAGTGACGGGATCAGGACGAGGTCCAAACAGGACGCGCTCAACGACGCGCGCCATCCGGCTGAAGGC
>JAYSQK010000469.1:0-18184 GCA_043721555.1 Frankiales bacterium | reverse complement strand
GTCACCTCAAGGGGTGACCGGCCGGCGGAGACGTCGTAGGCGTGCGTGCGGCGAGCCCTATTCGACCGTGCCGCCGCTGCCGGCAAGATCGACCGGCGGTGCGTCGGGGACTGAATCCGGCTTGGCCTCGCCGCGGAAGCTGAACGCGGCCGCGTCGCCCTCGCCCTCGACGTCGACCACCACGATCTGGCCGGCCTTCAAGGTGCCGAACAGGATCTGCTCGGACAGGTTGTCCTCCAGCTCGCGCTGGATCGTCCGCCGCAGCGGCCGGGCACCGAGCACCGGGTCGTAGCCCTTCTTGGCCAGCAGCTGCTTGGCCGCGGTGGTGACCTCGAGCCCCATGTCCTTGTTCTTCAGCTGGGTGTCGACCCGGTTGAGCATCAGATCCACAATGACCAGGATCTCGGACTCGGACAGCTGGTGGAAGACCACGATGTCGTCGATGCGGTTGAGGAATTCGGGCCGGAAGTGCTGCTTGAGCTCGTCCTGGACCTTGGTCTTCATCCGCTCGTAAGCGCCGATCTTGTCGTTGTCCTTCTGGAACCCGAGGTTGAAGCCCTTGCTGATATCGCGGGTGCCGAGGTTGGACGTCATGATCAACACGGTGTTCTTGAAGTCCACGATGCGGCCCTGGGAATCGGTGAGGCGACCGTCTTCGAGGATCTGCAGCAGCGTGTTGAAGACATCCGGGTGGGCCTTCTCGACCTCATCGAACAGCACGACGGAGAATGGCTTGCGGCGCACCTTCTCGGTGAGCTGCCCGCCCTCGTCGTAGCCGACGTAGCCGGGGGGTGAGCCCACCAGCCGCGACACGGTGTGCTTCTCCATGAACTCGCTCATGTCAAGCGTGATGAGGCTGTTCTCGTCGCCGAACAGGAACTCCGCGAGCGTCTTGGCAAGCTCGGTCTTCCCGACGCCGGACGGGCCGGCGAAGATGAACGAACCACCGGGTCGCTTCGGGTCCTTCAGGCCGGCCCGGGTGCGCCGGATCGCCTGGGAGACGGCCTTGATGGCCTGCTCCTGGCCGATGACCCGCTTGTGCAGCTCGTCCTCCATGCGCAGCAGGCGGGCGGTCTCCTCCTCGGTGAGCTTGAAGACCGGGATGCCGGTCCAGATGGCCAAGACCTCGGCGATCTGCTCGTCGTCGACCTCGGCGACGACGTCCATGTCGCCGGCCTTCCACTCCTTCTCGCGCTGGGCCTTCTCGGCGAGCAGGTTCTTCTCCTTGTCGCGCAAGGAGGCGGCCTTCTCGAAGTCCTGCGCGTCGATCGCCGACTCCTTGTCGCGGCGGACGCCGGCGATCCGCTCGTCGAACTCGCGCAGGTCCGGCGGCGCGGTCATCCGGCGGATGCGCATCCGCGAGCCGGCCTCGTCGATCAGGTCGATCGCCTTGTCCGGCAGGAACCGGTCGCTGATGTAGCGGTCGGCGAGCGTGGCGGCGGCCACCAGCGCGGCATCGGTGATGGAGACCCGGTGGTGCGCCTCGTAGCGGTCGCGCAGGCCCTTGAGGATCTCGATGGTGTGCGCCAGCGACGGCTCAGGCACCTGGATCGGCTGGAAGCGCCGCTCGAGGGCGGCGTCCTTCTCCAGGTGCTTGCGGTACTCATCGAGGGTCGTGGCACCGATCGTCTGCAGCTCGCCGCGGGCCAGCATCGGCTTCAAGATGCTGGCGGCGTCGATCGCGCCTTCGGCCGCGCCCGCACCGACCAGGGTGTGCAGCTCGTCGATGAACAAGATGATGTCGCCGCGAGTCCGGATCTCCTTGAGCACCTTCTTCAGCCGCTCCTCGAAGTCACCGCGGTAGCGGCTGCCAGCGACCAGCGCACCGAGGTCGAGGGTGTAGAGCTGCTTGTCCTTCAGCGTCTCGGGGACCTCGCCCTTGACGATCGCCTGGGCCAGCCCCTCCACCACGGCGGTCTTGCCCACGCCGGGCTCGCCGATCAGGACCGGGTTGTTCTTGGTGCGCCGCGACAACACCTGCATGACCCGCTCGATCTCCTTCTCGCGCCCGATGACCGGGTCGAGTTTGGACTCGCGCGCCGCCTGGGTGAGGTTGCGACCGAACTGATCGAGCACGAGCGACGTCGACGGGGTGCCCTCGGCCGGCCCACCTGGCGTCGCCGACTCTTTGCCCTGATAGCCGCTGAGCAGCTGGATGACCTGCTGACGCACCCGGTTGAGGTCGGCCCCGAGCTTGACGAGGACCTGGGCGGCGACGCCCTCGCCCTCGCGGATCAGCCCGAGCAGGATGTGTTCGGTGCCGATGTAGTTGTGGCCCAGCTGCAGCGCCTCGCGGAGCGACAGCTCCAGGACCTTCTTGGCCCGGGGGGTGAAGGGGATGTGGCCGGACGGCGCCTGCTGGCCCTGGCCGATGATCTCCTCGACCTGGCTGCGGACACCCTCCAGCGAGATGCCGAGCGACTCGAGCGCCTTTGCGGCGACGCCCTCGCCCTCGTGGATCAGCCCGAGCAGGATGTGCTCGGTACCGATGTAGTTGTGGTTGAGCATCCGGGCCTCTTCTTGGGCCAGGACGACCACCCGGCGGGCTCGGTCGGTGAACCTCTCGAACATGCTGTCGCTCCTCACGGGGCGGGGTGCCGGACCGGCCCGACCTCCTCCGCACAGTAGACCCGGACGACGATCCCCGACGGGTGACCGCCGAGCTCGTCCGATGCCTGGTCCAACCATGCACCGCACGGGACCGTTCCCGCTGTACGGAGCCGGCCGGATACGCCGACAGCAGAACGGCCCGCACCAGGGATGCGGGCCGTTCTCGGTGCCGAAGCTCGAGCTAGTGCGCGGCCTCGTACGACTGGACGACCGCGGACGACAGGCGCCCCCGCTCGCTGACGGTGTGACCGTGCTGGCGGGCCCACTCGCGGATGGCCTGCACCCGGTCCCGGTCGCTGCCGCCGGCCGGCTTGGCCGCGCGGGGTGACCGCCGTGGGGCGGTGGAACCCGCCCGGCCGGCCCGACGGGCTGCCCCGACGTACGGCGCGAAGGCATCACGCAGCTCTGTTGCGTGCTCCTCGCAGACATCGATCTCATAGGTCGACCCGTCCAGGCCGAACGCGATGGTCTCCTCGCCCTCGACCTCATCTTCGTGCAGGTCGCACACGAGCAGGACCTGAACTCTTTGCGCCATAATTTCCCTCGATTGCTCAGAAACGAAGTCTGAGCATTGCACGGCCGGCGCCACAATTGCAAACCCGGCGGGCGCCCGGAGGCTTTCCGGGCAAATGCGTCAGCCCGGCTGGGCCGCGCTGACAATGGGCCGGACGAGTGGGAACAGGATCGTCTCGCGAATGGGCTGCCCGGTGAGCAGCATGACGAGCCGGTCGATCCCCATCCCCTGGCCGCCCATCGGTGGTGCGCCGTGCTCCAGGGCCCGCAGGAAATCCTCGTCCAATTGCATCGCCTCGGCGTCCCCGCCGGCGGCCTTCAGCGACTGGGCGGTGAGGCGGCGGCGCTGCTCGACAGGGTCGACCAGCTCGGAGTAGCCGGTGGCCAACTCGACGCCGCCGACGACGAGATCCCAAGCCTCGGCGAGCCGCGGATCGTCTCGGTGCTGACGGGCCAGCGGGCGCGCGCTGACCGGGTAGTCGCGGACGAAGGTCGGCTGCTGCAGGGTGTGCTCGACGAGCTTTTCGAACAACTCGAGGGCCACCTCGCCGGCATCCCAGCCGGGTTGCAGGGCGACGTCGTGCTCGGCCGCGACGGCGATCAGGTGCGCCAGCGGCGTGCCCGCATCCACCTGCTCGCCGAGCACCTCGGACAGCAGCTCGTGCAGCGTGCCGCTGCGCCACGGCGCTTCAAGGTCGACCGCACCGTCCGCGACGACGGTGCGACCGATCGCCCGGGCCGCTTCGAGCACCAGCACCCGGGTGAGGTCGGCCACCGTGTCGTAGTCGCCGTACGCCTCATAGAACTCGAGCATCGTGAATTCCGGGAAGTGCGTGCTGTCGATCCCCTCGTTGCGGAAGTTCTTGCCGATCTCGAAGACCCGGTCGATGCCGCCGACGACCGCTCGCTTCAAGTAGAGCTCCAGTGCGATGCGCAGCGTGACGTCGAGGTCGAGCGCGTTGAGGTGGGTCGTGAATGGTCGGGCGGCCGCACCGCCGTGTACCAGCTGCAGGCTCGGCGTCTCAACCTCGACAAAGTCTCTGCTGTGCAGCACATCTCGCACAGTGCGTACGACGGTCGCGCGGTCACGGACCATCTGCCGGCTGGTGGGGTTGACCACCAGGTCGACGTAGCGCTGCCGCACCCTCGCCTCGGGATCGGTCAGCCCGCGGTGCTTGTCGGGCAGCGGCCGCAGCGCCTTGCTCGTCAGCTGCCAGTCGGCCGCCAGGATGCTGAGCTCGCCGCGGCGGCTGCTGATCACCTCCCCGGTGACCCCGACGTGGTCGCCGAGGTCGACATCGGCCTTCCAGGCGGCGAGCCGTTTCTCCCCCACGCCCTCGAGGCTGATCATCACCTGGAGCTGGCCGCTGCCCTCCTGCAGGGTCGCGAAGCACAGCTTGCCGCCGGTGCGGGCCAGCACGACCCGACCCGCCACCGCCACGGTCTCACCGGTCCGGGTGTCGACCTCGAGCGCCGGATGGGCCTGGCGGACCTGCTCCAGCGTCGCGGTGCGCGGATAGCCGAGCGGGTACGGCGGGGTGCCGGCCGCGACGAGCCGATCGTACTTGTCCCGGCGGACCCTGACCTGCTCGTTGTCGGTCGGGACGGAGGAGGGCTCGGACACGCGGGCGAGCCTACTGACCCCCCCACCCCGCGCCGATCTTGACGATCTGGTCGCCTTCACCGGCGTGTCGCCGACAATTTCGTCAAGATCGGCCGGGTGTTGGGTGCCGGGTGTTGGGTGCCGGGTGCTGAGCCGGCGCGAGAGGTTACGTGTTCTTCTCGAACACCAGGCGCAGGCCGATCAGGGTGAGGTCGGGCTCGTGCAGATGGACGGTCTCGCAGTGGGCGATCACCAGCGAGGCGAGACCGCCGGTCGCCACGACGGTCGCGGTGCCGCCGAGCTCGGCCACGACCCGGCGTACCAATCCGTCGACCTGGCCGGCAAAGCCGTAGAGGATGCCCGATTGCAGGGCTTCGACGGTGTTCTTGCCGATGGCCGACCGGGGGACGACGAGCTCCACCTTGCGCAGCTGGGCAGCCCGGGAGGCGAGCGCTTCGACGGAGATCTCGATGCCGGGGGCGAGCGCGCCGCCAAGGAATTCCCCCTTGGCGCTGACGACGTCGAGGTTGGTGGAGGTGCCGAAGTCGACGATGACGACCGGACCGCCGTACAGATGGTGGGCGGCGAGGGTGTTGACGACGCGGTCGGCCCCGACCTCCTTGGGATTGTCGAACAGCAGCGGGACGCCGGTCTTGACGCCCGGCTCGACGATCACGGTCGGTACGCCGGGGTAGTAGCGCCCGAGCATCGTCCGCATCTCACGCAGGACGGCCGGGACGGTCGAGCACAGCGAGATGCCGGTGACCGGGGTGCCGTCGAGCAGGCCGCGGAAGGTGAGCATCAACTCGTCCGCGGTCCCCCGGGTGTCGGTCTTGACCCGCCAGGTGTGCACGATGCGCTCGCCCTCGAAGACCCCGAGCACGGTGTTGGTGTTGCCGATGTCGATGGCGAGCAGCATCAGTGCAGCCGGAGGTCGAGGCCGAGGTCGAGCACCGGCGCGGAGTGGGTGAGCGCGCCGACCGAGAGGTAGTCGACACCGGTCCTGGCGACGGCGTGGGCGCGGTCCAGCGTGAGCCCGCCGGACGCTTCGGTCCGCACGCCACTGGACCGACAGATCTCGACCGAGCTGGCCAGCTGCTCCAGCGACATGTTGTCGAGCAGCACCAGATCGGCGCCGGCCGCCACGACCTCGACCACCTGCTCGACGGTGTCGCACTCGACCTCGACGTCCAAGCCCGGAAACTCGCGGCGCACCGCCTCGAACGCCCGGGCCACCCCACCGGCCGCGACGACGTGGTTGTCCTTCACGAGCGCGGCGTCCGACAACCCCATCCGGTGGTTGACGCCGCCGCCGACGCGCACCGCGTATTTCTCCAGGAAACGCAGCGACGGCGTCGTCTTGCGGGTGTCCCGGATCGCCGCGCCGGTGCCGGCCACCGCGTCGACCCAGCTGCGGGTGAGGGTCGCGACGCCGGACAGGTGGCAGAGCAGGTTGAGCGCGGAACGCTCGGCGGTGAGCAACGTCCGGACCGGTCCGGTCACCTCGAGCACCGGCTCGCCGACCCCGGCCGGGCCGTCACCCCTGACCGTGCGCCACTCCACCCCGCCGACGACGTCCACACAGGCCATCGCCACGCCGACGCCGGCAACGACCCCGTCGGCGCGGGGCACGAACGCCGCCGTGCCGACCAGCTCGGCGGGCACCGTCGCCAGGCTCGTCACGTCGACCCCGCCGGCGAGGTCCTCCGCCACGGTCCGGCGCGCCAAGTCCTCGACCGCGACCGGATCGAGCCCGGCCCTGGTGAGCTGCGCCGACGTCACCGCCGACAGCCCCATCACCCCTCCAACGGCCGGTACGACGTACCGGCGCGATCGGTCACCAGATGCCCGAGCCAGGCGTCGGACGCTGCCGGGAAGTCCTCCCGCCAGTGCGCGCCGCGCGTCTCCTCGCGCAGTTGCGCGGCGGCGACGAGGGCGGTGGCGACCGCGTGCAGGTCGGTGGCCTCCCAGGCCGCGGGGGACGGCTGCGAGGACGGCCGATCAGCGAGCGAGCTGAGCGACTTCGCCGCCGCGGCAAGCGATGCGGCGCTTCGCAGGACACCGGCACCCTCGGTCATGGTCCGCGCCAGATCGTCGCGGGTGGCCGGGTCGAGCAGCAGGGCCGGACCGGTGCGCGGGACGGGGGTCTGCTGCGGCGGCAGCCCGGCGGCGAGGTCTTCGCCGATCCGGGCCGCGAAGACGAGGCCCTCGAGCAGGCTGTTGCTGGCCAGCCGGTTGGCGCCGTGCACACCGGTGCAGGCCACCTCGCCACAGGCGTAGAGGCCGCGCACGGTCGTGTGTCCGTCCAGGTCGGTGACGATGCCGCCGCTGGCGTAGTGGGCCGCCGGCGCGACCGGGATCGGCTCGGTGACCGGATCGACCCCGGCCTCGCGGCACCGCGCGACGATGGTCGGGAATCGCCGCAGCAGCAAGGCTTCCCCCAGCCCACGCGCGTCCAGGAAGACGTGGTCGACGCCCTGGGCGAGCATCCGGCGGGTGATCGCCTTGGCGACGACGTCGCGCGGTGCGAGATCGGCCAGCGGGTGGTCGTCGGTCGTGATGACCCGACCGCCCTCGGCGTCGACGAGGAACGCGCCCTCACCCCGCATGGCCTCGCTCACGAGTGGCTGCTGGCCGGTCGAGGCCGGGCCGAGCCAGAGCGCGGTGGGGTGGAACTGCACGAACTCCAGGTCGGTCACCTCGGCCCCGGCCCGCAGCGCGAGCGCCACCCCGTCGCCGGTCGACACCGCGGGGTTGGTGGTGCTCGAGAACACTTGCCCCATACCGCCGGTCGCCAGCACGACGGCGCGGGCGTGCACCGCACCCACGCCATCCCTGCTGCCCTCGCCGAGCACGTGCAGCGTGATCCCGGCGGCCCGGCCGTCGGCGCCCTGCAGCAGATCCAGGACCAGAGCGTGCTCGCGCAGCTCGATGTCGGGATGCGCCCTGACCGCGGCGACCAGGGCCCGGCTGACCTCGGCGCCGGTGGCGTCCCCGCCGGCGTGAACGATGCGGTCGCGGTGGTGACCGCCCTCCCGGGTGAGCGACAGCTCACCGGACGGGTCGCGGTCGAAGGCCGCGCCGAGGTCCATCAGCTCGCGCAGCCGGGCGGGGCCTTCGGCGCACAGCACCTCGACGGCGGCCACGTCGCACAGGCCGACCCCGGCCACCAGGGTGTCGCGCGCATGGTCGGCGGGGCTGTCGTCGGTGCCGAGCGCGGCCGCGACACCGCCCTGGGCCCACCGGGTGGAGCCGTCGTCGACGAGCACCTTGGTGACGAGCAGCACCTTGCCCGCGCGGGTGGCGTGCAGCGCAGCGGTCAGGCCGGCGACGCCGGAGCCGACGACGACGACGTCGGTCGTGACGATCCAGCCGGGCTCGGGGGCCAGCAGGCGAAAGGGGCTCACCAGACGAGCGTGGGGTCGTCGTCGTAGGAGCCGGTGTGCGGGCTCTGGTCATGGACCTGGTCGCCGCGCAGCAGCCCCGGCAGCGGCTCGGCCGGGTCGTGTCCGGTGCCGACGATCCGGTTGTCGGCGTCGACGAAGACCACCCGGGGTTGCCGGGTCCGCGCTTCGGCGTCGTCGAGCTGGCCGTAGGCGATCAGGATGACGAGGTCGCCGGGGTGGACCAGGCGGGCGGCCGCACCGTTGATGCCGATCACCCCCGAGCCGGCCGGTCCGCTGATGACGTAGGTCTCCAGCCGCGCGCCGTTGGTGACGTCGACGATCGCCACCTGCTCGCCGGGAAGCAGGTCGGCCGCGTCGAGCAGGTCCTGGTCGACCGTGACGGAGCCGACGTAGTGCAGGTCGGCCTGGGTCACCGTGGCGCGGTGAATCTTCGACGTGAGCATCGAGCGCAGCATCAGGTGTCCTTGCGAAGGAGGCGGTTGTCGATGAGGCGGGTTGCGCCGAGCCGGCCGGCGACCACGAGCAGGTCACCGTCGGGCCGGACCTCGAACGTCGTGCTGTCGACCCGCTCGAGGTAGTCGGTGTCGATCCTTGCGGTGTCGAGCAGGGCCCGGCCGGCCGCGACGTCACCGGTCGCGAGGGCCTCGCTGAACCCGACGGCCCGGGTGCGTTCCTCGGTGCTGAGGAAGCGGTTGCGGCTGGACAGCGCGAGCCCGTCGGCCTCGCGGACGGTCGGCACGGCAACCACCGTCACGCCGACGTCGAGGTCGTCGACCATCCGGCGGATCGCGGCGAGCTGCTGGGCGTCCTTCTGCCCGAACACCGCGACGTCCGCCCTCGTGAGGTGCAGCAGCTTGAGCACCACGGTCAGCACCCCGTCGAAATGCCCTGGCCGGCTGGCTCCCTCGAAGACCTGGCCGAGCGGGCCGGCGCTCACCCGGACCACCGGGTCGGTCGGATAGACGACCTCGGGGGTCGGGGTGAAGACCAGGTCGGCGCCAGCCGCCTCGCACAGTGCCAGGTCGGCGTCGAGGGTGCGCGGGTAGCGGTCCAGGTCCTCACCGGCGCCGAACTGCAGCGGGTTGACGAAGACCGTCACTACGACGCTGTCAGCCAAGTCGCGGGCCGCCCGGATCAGCGCCGCGTGGCCGTCGTGCAGCGCGCCCATCGTCATGACGACGGCGACCGGACCGGCCAGGTCGGTGCGGGCCTGGGCAAGCTCGGCCCGGGTGCGGACGACCCTCACCGGACCGCTCCGAGCACCGCGAGCAGCGGCCCCGCGGCGTCGGCGGCCAGGCGGCCGTCGGCCAGCGCGCGGTCGGCGGTCAGCCGGGCCAGCGCCAGGTAGGCCGGCCGGACCTCGTCGGGCAGGGCCGCCAGGTGGCTGGCGACCGTGCCGGCGTCACCGCGACTGACCGGTCCGGTCAGCACCGCATCACCGCTGCGGAGCGCCCCGTCGAGGGCGGCCCCGAGCAGCGGCCCGAGCACCGACGCCGGGTCCTGCGCGCCGGCCTGGCGCAGCAGGTCTGCGGCGCTCGCGACGAGCGTGCCGAGATGGTTGGCACCGTGCGCGAGTGCTGCGTGCCACAGCGGTCGCAGGGCCTCCTCGACCCAGACCGGCTCGCCGCCCATCTCGAGCACGAGGGCCTCCGCCACCGGCCGGAGCACCTCGGGGCTCGTCACGCCGAAGGCCGCGCCGTGCAGCCGGGCGAGATCGACCGCCGTGCCGGTGAAGGGCAACACCGGGTGCAGGGCCAGCGGCAACGCGCCCCGGCGTACGGCGGGATCGAGGACCGCGAGCCCGTGCCGGCCGCTGGGGTGGGCGAGCAGTTGCCCGGCCTGCACGGCGCCCGTCTCGGCCAGACCGGCCACCAGGGCCGACAGCGCGTCGTCGGGCACAGCGAGCAGGACCAGCGAGCTGCGGCGGACGACCTCGTCGGGGCTGAACAGCGGGACGCCGGGGAGGAGCTCGGCGGCGCGGGCACGGGAGCGTTCGCTGACCGCCGATGCGGCCACGACGTCGTGCCCGGCCCGGACGAGGGCCGCTCCCAGCACCGCGCCCACCCGGCCGGTGCCGACGATGCCCACCGCGAGCTGGGCTGCGTCGGGACGCACTGCGGTCATGAGACGTTCCAGTCCTGTTCGGGGTACCGGACGGTTGCTGCTGCACGAGGATAACGCCGGTGGAACGCTGCGCACTCCGGTGTGGCGCACCTCACCAGGGGCGCCGGGCTCGGTCCACGGCATGCTGCCACCGTGCGACACCGCCCCTGGCGCGAGGCCATCGAGGACGCGCTCTACGGCCCGGCCGGCTTCTACCTGCGGACCCGTCCCGCCGAGCACTTCCGGACCTCGGTGGCCGCACCACCGTTCGCCCAGGCCGTACGCCGTCTCGCGGGTGCGGTCGACGCCGCGCTCGGCTTTCCGGACCCGTTTGACCTGGTGGATGTCGGTGCGGGTGGCGGCGAGTTGCTGTCCGCCCTGCCCGACGTGCCGGCCAGGTGGCGGCTGACCGGGATCGACCTCGCGCCGGCCGACGTGCCGTTCGCCTGGTGTGCAAAGATCATCCGGCTGACCGGGCTGCTGTTCGCCAACGAGTGGCTGGACGACGTGCCGCTCGACGTCGTCGAGGGCGGGCGCCTGATGCTGGTCGGGCCGGACGGCAGCGAGGTCCCCGGACCGGAGTCGCCCTACGACGACTGGTGCTCCCGCTGGTGGCCAGGCCAGGGCCGGGTCGAGGTCGGGCTCTCCCGGGACCGCGCCTGGGCCGGCGCCGTCGCCAGCGTCGACCGGGGCCTCGCCGTCGCCATCGACTATGGGCACCTCGCCGGCAGCCGGCGGCCGACCCTGACCGGTTACCGCGCCGGCCGACAGGTCCGACCCGTGCCGGACGGCTCCTGCGACGTCACGGCGCACGTCGCCCTCGACAGCTGCGCGGCGGCGACCGGTGCGCGGCTCATCCGGCAGCGAGATGCCCTGCAGCTGCTGGGGGTTGCCGCCACCCTGCCGGACTGGGGTGGCGGCGGTACGGCGTACGCGCTGGGGCTGGCGGCGGCCTCGCAGGCCCGCGAACTGCTGGACCCGGACGGCTTGGGCGGCTACGGCTGGCTCGTCCAGGCCGTCGGCATCACCGACCCGCTGGCCGCGGCGCCGGCGTACCGGTGAGACTGGCCACCGTGGAGCAGCGGACGGTGGCCCTCGGCGCCGGGGCGCTCGCGTCCACCGACGTCGTGCTCGAGCTCGGGCCGCACCATCCCTCGACGCACGGGGTGCTGCGGCTCGCCCTGGTCCTGGACGGTGACGTCATCGCCACCGCCGAGCCGTTGGTCGGCTATCTGCACCGGGGAGCCGAGAAGCTGTTCGAGGTACGCGATTACCGCCAGGTGCTCATGCTTGCCAACCGCCACGACTGGCTGTCGGCATTCAGCAACGAGCTCGGGGTCGCCCTGGCGGTCGAACGGATGCTGGGCCTCGAGGTGCCTGCCCGGGCGGTCTGGCTGCGCACGCTGCTCGCCGAGCTCAACCGGGTGCTCAGCCACCTGATGTTCCTGCCGGGCGCGCTGCAGGTCGAACGCGAGGTTGTCCAAGCCGTGATGGAGGAGGCCTCCGGCGGCCGAATGCATTTCATGTTCAACCGGATCGGCGGCCTCAAGGACGACGTCCCCGCCGGCTGGACCGGTCGTTGCCGAACGGCTGTGTCAAGCGTCCGGACAGCCCTCGCCGGCTATCGGTTGTCCGACGACGGTCGCGGCACAGGGCTGCTGAGTCGCGAGATCGCCATGTCCTACGGCGTTTCCGGCCCGGTCGCCAGGGCCAGCGGACTCGACATGGACCTGCGGCGCGACGAGCCCTACCTCGCGTACGCCGAGCTGGACGTGCCCGTGGTCCTCGGCACGGCCGGCGACGCGCACGAGCGATTCGCCTGCCTGCTCGGCCAACTGCTGGTGTCGCTGGACCTGGTCGACGCCTGCCTGGACCGGCTGCCCGGCGGCCCGGTCGACGTGCGGCTCCCCAAATCCGTGCGGGCCCCCGAAGGCTCGACGTACACCTGGACGGAGAACCCCCTCGGCCTGCAGGGCTATCTGCTGGTCTCGCGCGGCGAGAAGACCCCCTGGCGACTCGCCATGCGGACCGCGTCGTTCAACAACGTGTCGTCGCTGAGCGAGGTACTGCCCGGCGTCCACCTGGCTGACCTGCCGGTGGTGCTCGCCTCGATGTTCTTCGTGATCGGCGACATCGACAAGTGAGGGCGGGGCGCGGGCCTGAACCGCACAAAGATCATCCGCTGGTCCCCTCGATGATCTTTGTGCGGCTGAGGGCGGAGACAGGCGTGCTCACCGTACAAAGATCACCGGGGCACGCGGGTCAGGCCGCAGCACCAGCGCCGGGCAACAGGAAGCCCACCAACTCGTCCGCGACGGCCTCAACGTCCTCGAAGACCTCTTGGATGTCGAAGCGCAGCGTCCTCGTCCGGTACTGGCCGAGCAGCCAACGATCGCGCCGACGGTCCGCCCGGAAGCGCTCCCGCAGGCCATGGGTCAGGAAGCCGTCCAACTCGATCACCGTGGCGGTTTCGGCGTGCACCAGGTCTCCGTACGCCGAGCCGCCCGCCCCGTTCTCGTACCGCATCTCGACCTCCAGACCCGTGACCCCCCGCCGCTCGAGGGCAAGCTTGAGGAGCCGGACCGCCTTGTCCATGCTGCCCCCGACCAGCTCGTCACAGGCCGCGCGGACGAGCGCCGACCCGGCGAATCCATGCCGGCACGCTGCCCGGAGCCGCGCGACCGTCGTTCGCCGCGCCCGGACAACCTCCTCGACGAGCCGGACCACCTCGGCGAGCGGCCGGCGTTCACAAACCTGGATGATGGCGACCTCGAGGGCAACGACCGGGACACCCCTCACCAGGCGAGCTCTGCGCAAAACGCTGTCGGCCACCCGCCGGCACCGCACGGGTCGTCGAACGGCAAGTCGGCGGAACAGCGGGATGCCGACCTCGAGCCGGTCGGGACACGGACGCACGCCGTACAGCCACAGCGCGGCGTTGCCCATGACGTGCCAGCCGCCAGCCGGAAAGGCCGCTTGCAGCGAGGCCAGTTGCGCCTGCACGCCGTACGGCTGGGTGCGTGCCAGAAAGGTCTTCGGCTGCACGCTGGCCAGCCCACGACTCTTGGCCTTGCGGGCAGCATTGCTCCCGAGGTCGTCGGCGGTGACGACGCCGTGGCGGCGCTTGGCGAGGGCAAGGGTGCTGTTGTCCATGTGCCGAATCTGCTGCACGGTCGGCAAACGTTTCGGGCTCGGACAACATCTGTGGACGGTTTCGGCCGCTGTGGACAACGTCCGTCAGGTGGCCACTTGGTGATCTTTGTGCGGCCTGGGGTGACTTCGCGCACACCACCCGCACAAAGATCATCTTCACCGAGGTGCCTGGACCAACCAGTTGTTGATCTTTGTACGGCGGGGGGCGCGGCCAGGCTCGCACGATGCGCAAAGATCACGACGCCGCCCGCTCCGCGGATGATCTTTGCGCAGTGGTGACCCCTCCGACGCGCAGTGCTCCGGCGGCTGACCCCGCAGGGTCACCCCTTCAGGTAGTCCAGGAACCGCGCCCGCAGCAGCGGCGCGTCGTCGCCGAGATCGTGGCCGCCGAGCTCGCGGACGAGGTGCACCAGCTCGCTCAGGGTGCCGGTGATGGCGCCTCCTGAGCCGTCCTCGGCGGCGATGCTCCGCGACGCACGCAGGTGCTTGACGAGGTCCCAGAAGAAGCCGAGGTCGTGGGCGCGCTCGGCCTTGCTGAACGCCTTGTGCCGCAGCTCTTCGGTAGTCAGCAGGTCGAGATCCATGCAGTCGACCCTAGAGCCTCGCAGCCCGCGGTACGTCGGGCGGCGTGCGGCAGGACCGCTCGAGCAGCAGCGCGGCGACGACGAGTGCGAGGCAGGCGAGCACCGCCAGCCCGGCGACGCGGGCATCGGCGCCGGCCGCCGCGAGCTGACCCCGGCGCGGGAACGTCCAGGCGAGCAGCCCGGCGTAGAGGCCGAGCAGCAACGAGCCGGCGCTCGAAGACGCCTTGGCGAGCGCGGCGGCCCGGGCGATCTGCATCGGGTGCATGGGCCGCCGGGTCGACCGGCCACGGATCTTGTCGCGGATGATCTTTGCCAGGCTCAGCTCGAAGGCCGCGATGACCACAGCCGTGACCGGGCCGTAGACCGGCAGATCCACCAGCGAGCCGTACGCGAGGTCGGCCAACGCGTAGCCCAGCACGGCCGCGACCGCAGCCGCCAACACGAGCGATCGCCATCGGGTCGGCGTCACCGGACCGCACCGACGGCAGCCGTCACAGGGGCCCCAGCCGGCTGAGCCCGTCGCGGTCGACCGCCAGCCCTGCGACCGGTCCGTACCCCGGTAGGACCGCGTCGGGGTCGACGTCGAGCCAGGGGATGAGCACGAAGGCCCGCTCGTGCGCCCGGGGGTGTGGCAGCTCGATCCCCGGCTCGTCGCCGTCAGCCCAGACGACATCGACGTCGAGCGTGCGCGGACCCCAACGAACCGCTCGCACCCGACCGGCCAGTCGCTCCGCCTCCTGGGCACGGGCCCACGCCTGCCCCGCATCGAGGTCGCAGAGCACGACGACGTTGAGGAAGTCCGGCTGCTCGATCCCGCCGACCGGCGCGGTCTCGTACACCGGTGAGACCGCGCGTGCCGCGAGCACCTGCACGCCCAGGCGCAGATGGGCGAGCCGGTCCCCGAGGTTGGAGCCCAGCGACAGCACCGCGGTCACGGCCGGATCACCGTCACCGAGACGTCGGTGAACGACAGCTCGATCGGCGCCGCGGGCTTGTGCACCGTCACCTCGACGGACACGACCCGGCCGTCGGCGAGGCAGACCTCGGCGAGGCGGGCCGCAAGCGTCTCGATCAAGTCGACGGGCTCACCGGCGACAACAGCGGCGAGTTGGCTTGCCAGCACGCCGTAGTCGAGCGTGTCGGCGAGGTCATCCGATGCGCCGGCCGGCCGGAGGTCGACCTCGAGCACCGCGTCCACGACGAAGTCCTGCCCGTCGGCACGTTCGGCGGCCAGGACGCCGTGCCGCCCCCGGACCCGAAGGCCGGTCAGGGCGATCCGGTCACCCATCGACGAGACGGCCCAGCACCGGAGAGCCGTGATGCACCTGGACGCGCCAGCCCCCGGGTCGGCGTACGAGCACGTTGGTCGCCACCACGGCGGCGTTCTCACCGACATCGGCGCTGGTCAGGACGTTCTCGGTACACGTGACGACGGCCGTGTCGCCGAGCACCGCGACCTGCACGTCGGTGAGGAAGAACTGGATGTAGTCGGTGCCGGCCATCACCGCCGACCACGAGCGCAGGACGGCACTGCGGCCACGAAGCATCGGCCAGCCCGGATGCACGCAGACGACCGCGGCCGGGTCGACGTCGTCCCAGAGGTCCTGCATCGCATCGACGTCCGCGGATTCGAACGCGGCGTACATCGCGGCGTTGGCCGCCTCCACCTCCGCGACGCTCACCTGCCCACCTCCGCGATGACCCGGACCGCATCTGCGCTGCTCCGCACCTCGTGCACCCGCACGGCCCACGCGCCGGCCTGCGCGGCGAGCACCGTGATGGCGGCGGTCGCCGCGTCCCGTCCCTTGGGGGGACGTCCGTCCAGCAGAGCGCCGAGAAAGCCCTTGCGCGAGGCTCCGACGAGCAGCGGACGGCCCAACTCGGCGAAGCTCGGCAACGCCCGCACCAGCGCCCAGGTGTGCTCGGCCGTCTTGGCGAAGCCCAGCCCAGGATCGACGATGACGTCGCGCACCCCGGCCCGCTCGCACGCCTCGAGGCGCTGCACCAACTCAGCGCGGACCTCTGCCACCACGTCGTCGTAGACCGCGTGCGCCTGCATCTCCCCGGCCGGCCCACGCCAGTGCATCGCGACGTACGGCGAACCCAACTCGGCAACCGTCGCCAGCATGTCGGGGTCGGCCAAGCCGCCGGAGACGTCATTGACCAGCACCGCACCGGCCTCGACGGCGGCCCGCGCGACCGAGGCATGCATCGTGTCGACCGAGACATCGACGCCCCGGGCGGACAGCGCCGCGACGACCGGAACGACCCGCCTGGCCTCCTCGTCGGGATCGACCGGCTGCGCCCCCGGCCGGGTCGACTCGCCACCGACATCGACGAGGTCGGCGCCGCTCTCGACCAGCGCTAAGCCGTACGCGATCGCAGCCTGCACGGTGTTGTGCTCGCCACCGTCGCTGAAGCTGTCGGGCGTCACATTGAGCACCCCCATCACGCGGGTGCGGCCAGTCGTCACCGGGCCAGGATGAGGCTCATCGCCTCGGACCGGGTGAGCGCGGAGTCCTTCAGCGCGCCGCGGACAGCGCTGGTCACGGTCCGCGCGCCGGGCCGCCGGACGCCCCGCATCGACATGCACAGGTGCTCGGCCTCGACCACGACGATCACACCTCGGGGCTGCAGGCGCTCCATGAGCGCGTCGGCCACCTGGGCGGTGAGCCGTTCCTGGACCTGCGGCCGCTTGGCGTAGAGGTCGACGACGCGGGCCAGCTTCGACAGGCCGGTGATCTGCCCTCTGGCGTTGGGGATGTAGCCGACGTGCGCCACCCCGTGGAAGGGCAGCAGATGGTGCTCACAGGTGGAGTACAGCGCGATGCCTTTGACGATCACGAGCTCGTCGTGGTGCTCGTCGAAGAACGGCGTGAGCACCTCCGACGGGCTGGCGGTGAGCCCGGCGAACGTCTCGGCGTACATCCTGGCGACCCGGCCGGGCGTCCCGCGGAGCCCCTCCCGGTCAGGGTCGTCGCCGACCGCGAGCAGCAACTCGCGGACGGCGGCCTCCACCCGCGGGGCGTCGTAGGGCACTGGGGCGGGCGAACCGGCTAGGAGGCCGGGTCGGTGCCGGTCGCTCGGCGGGGGGCTCGCGGGGCGCGCGGCGCTTGGACCTGGTCGGGCTGCGCCGAGTCGTCGGGCTGCGCTTCGCGGTTGACCGCATCGGCCCGCTCGCGAGCGGCCGCCGGCTTGCGCGCCCGGTCCGGCGTACGGCCCCGGGCGAGGTCCTCCAGGTCAGCCGGGCCCATGACCGCGAGCTCGGCAGGGGTGAGCACCGGCGGCTTGCTGGACAGCGGGCGGCGGCCGTTGCCGGTCGGATGCAGCCGCTCGGGGCGCTTCGGCACGTCGGCGAAGATCTCAGCGACCTCGTCCTTGTTGAGCGTCTCCTGGTCGAGCAGCTTGAGCACCATGTCGTCCAGGACGTCGCGGTACTCCACCAGGATCTGCCACGCTTCGTGATGGGCGTTCTCGATGAGCGCGCGGACCTCGGAATCGACCTGTGCAGCGACCTCCTCGGAGTAGTCGCGGCCGTGCCCCATGTCACGGCCCATGAAGACCTCGCCGGACTCCTGGCCGAACTTCACCGCACCGAGCTTCTCGCTCATGCCGTACTGCGTCACCATCGCGCGGGCGGTCGCGGTGGCCTTCTCGATGTCGTTGCTCGCGCCGGTCGTCGGGTCGTGGAAGACGAGCTCCTCGGCGGCGCGACCACCCATGGCGTAGGCCAGCATGTCGAGCAACTCGGCGCGCGTCTGGCTGTACTTGTCCTCGGTCGGCAGCACCATCGTGTAACCGAGCGCCCGACCCCGCGGCAGGATCGTGATCTTGTGCACCGGGTCGGTGTTGGGCAGGGCGTGCGCGACGAGAGCGTGGCCGGCCTCGTGGTAGGCCGTGACCTTCTTCTCCTTGTCGTTCATCAACCGGGTCTTGCGCTGCGGCCCAGCCATCACCCGGTCGATCGACTCCTCGAGCATGGCCAGGGTGATCTGCTTGGCCCCGGTCCGGGCGGTCAGCAGAGCGGCCTCGTTGATGACGTTGGCCAGGTCGGCGCCGGTGAAACCCGGGGTGCGCCGGGCGATGACCTGCAGGTCGACCCCGTCGGCGAACGGCTTGCCCTTGGCGTGCACGTCGAGGATCTGCTTGCGGCCGAGCATGTCCGGCCGGTCGACAGCGATCTGCCGGTCGAAACGGCCCGGCCGGAGCAG
>JAYSQK010000468.1:0-1851 GCA_043721555.1 Frankiales bacterium | reverse complement strand
GTCGCGTGGTGGGCGCGTTTGACGTGCCACTTGACGTACTTGCGTTTGATGACGCGGGGCGCCGAGCGGTGTCGGCGTGGGGGGTTGAGCCGGCACAGGAGTCGGCGCAGGAAGTCGCGCCAGCCGGGGTTGTCGCGGTCGTGTTGGTCAGGGGGGAAAAGCGCCCGGGTGGGCGAGGGTCTGGCGGGTGATGCGGAGCGCGGCGACGAAGCTGACACGGTCGGGGTCGTGCCCGGAATGGGTGGCGGCTTCGGCCATCAGGGACCGGATCGCGTAGTGGCAGCACAGGTGGCCCCAGATCTCCTGGAGCACCAGGTCCGGGGATTTGCTGCGGAGCACGGTGCGCGGTCCACGCTGATGGGTCTTGAGCTCGTCGAAGGTCAGCTCGACCTCCCACCGCTCGCCGTAGGTGGCAGCAAGATCGACTGCGGACACCTCGGCGGGGTCGGTCAGGGTGGTCAACAGCCGATAGGTGGCGGGGTTGTCGCGTCCGTCGTTGATCGTGTAGTCGATGACCCGGACCAGCATCGGCTCGGCCGCCCGCGCCGCCGCGGAGTGGGTTTGCTGCAGGTGCGCGAGCCAGGAACCGTCGGGCAGGTCCTCAAGGTGGATCGGGGTGGGACCGCCGCGGTCGGTGCGGACCCGCCACAGCAGATCGGCTCCGGTCGCGATCGCCCTGCGCCACAGGGCGTAGGAGAAGAACCCGCGGTCAGCCAGCAGCAGCATCCCCGGCTCCAGCCGGCCCAGCAGCGGCTCGGTCAGCGAGGCCTCCGATTCGGAGTACGTGCCGATCTGCGCAGCGAACACCGCGTGCGTGCCGCACTCGGCCAACGCCACGACCCGGGCCTGCGGGAACGCCGCCTGCTCACCCTTGTTGACCCCCGGCCGCCCGAAGTGCTCGTCGTTCGCGGTCGTGTCAGCGACATCGAGGCACATCCCGTCGATCGCAACCAACCGACGCCCGGCCAGCCACACCCCGGGCGTCTGCTGCCCGCCGACCTGTCCGCCGATCGGCTTGGCGACCCGCTCGAACAACGCCGCCAACGGCTGCGCGCCCAACCGCGCCCGCGCCTGGAAGATCGCCGACTTCGACGGCGGGGAGTAGGTGTCCGCCCACCCCGAAGCCCACGAGAGCCCATCAGTCAGCTGAGCCAGCACGTCCTCATACGAGCCCTCGGAGTACAGCGCCATCCCGATCGCGAAATACGCCATCACCCTTGCCGGCAACGTCCGGTTGCGCTGCTCGGTCCGGCCCGCCGCCGCGATCACCTCATCGACCAGTTCCGGCGGAAACACCCGCGTCAAGACACCCACCGACACCAAGTCGGACAGGCGACGCTCAGAGACCGGCTTCTTCCACCCAGCACGAGGCATGACCTACAAACTACACCGTTGTAAGCCTAACTGAACGGTATTGGCGTTAGCCCCGGCGTTTCATTAGGGCCTCGCGGGAGCTCGTTGATCATCTGAATATCTGATTTTGGGCCTGGGCAGGTTGAAAGGCCGGCGCGAGGTCCGGTGTCTCCGTGTTCGTCGTGGGTGTTGGGTTGTGGTGGTGCTGGCCGGTTAGGCCGGGAGTGGGATCTGCCGGCGGCGGGTGGATGCTTTGGCGAGCGCGAGGGCCCAGGCCAGTGCTCGGCGAGCCGGAGGAAGACTTTGCGTTGCCCCGGGTGATTCGGGCGGCGATGTGTAGCAGCCGGTAGCGCAGCGCCTTGGGTTCAGCCCTGGCGAGGTCGGGTTGGTCGGTGAGCCGCATCGTCTGGGCCAGGGCGAGCAGGTCCGCGGCGATCAGCGCCAGCTCCAGCCACACGTTGTTGGTCCGGGTGTGCCGGGAGGGTAGGTGCCCGATGC
>JAYSQK010000467.1:0-5308 GCA_043721555.1 Frankiales bacterium | reverse complement strand
TCCAAGGCGACCGCGACCGCGCCAGCCGGCCGGAAACTGCGGGCCAGCATGAAGACGTACTCCATCACCAGGCGGAACAGCAGCAGCAGCAGGAAGACGAGCAACGCGAAGTACACGATGTCGGCGAGGACTTTCACGATGCGCTGGACTCCCGGCGGGTGGAGACGGATCTAGGACTGGTTGAAAAACCCACCCTCGGCAATCCTCGCCTTGTCCTCGGCGGTGACCTCGACATGCTCGGGCGAGAGCAGGAACACCTTGTTGGTGACCCGCTCGATGCTGCCGTGCAGGCCGAAGATGAGACCGGCCGAGAAGTCGACCAGGCGCTTGGCGTCGACGTCGTCCATCTCGGTCAGGTTGATGATCACGGGCGTGCCGGACCGGAAATGCTCACCAAGCGTGCGCGCCTCGTTGTAGGTGCGCGGGTGCAGGGTGGTGATCCGATAGCCCTCCTCGTACGCCGGGACAGCGGCTGGCCGCTGCACCGTGTCGAGGGCCACCGCTCCGCGGGTGCGGCCGGCGTCGTCGAAGGACCGCCGGCTGACAGCGCGTGGGTCCTCGGGCGCGACACGGCGGACCGGGGCCGGTTCGTCGTAGGCGTCGTCCTCGAGGTAGCGGTCGTGCTCGTCGTCCTCGACCAGGCCGAGGTACAGGCCCAACTTGCGCATGGCGCCGGGCATGGGGGGCTCCTCGGGTCTGGGCGGTCGAGAGAGCGCCAGACTACCGGAGGACCGGTGCCCGATGGCCGAACAACGCCGTCCCGACACGCACATGCGTCGCGCCGGCTTCGATGGCTGCCTCGAGGTCGGCGCTCATCCCGGCGCTGATCAGCGTCGCGCCTGGATGGCCGGCGCGGACCGTCGCGGCGACCTCGGCGAGCTGGCGAAACGCTGCGGTCGGGTCCGCACCGAGCGGTGCGACCGCCATCACCCCCGCCAGCCGCAGCCCGGCAGTACCCGCGACCGCATCGGCCAGCTCGGGGATGTCGGGGACGATCGCTCCCCCGCGGGCGGGATCACCGTCCAGGCTCACCTGCACGAGCGCATCGACCACGCGACCGGCTCGAACGGCGCCCGCGCCGAGCGCGCTGACGAGCCGCGACCGGTCCACCGAGTGCACGACGTCGGCGTACGACGCGACACTGCCGGCCTTGCCGGTCTGCACCGAGCCGACGAAGTGCCACCGGACGCCGGTTACCTCGGCGGCCTTGGCCCGGGCGTCGGCGTCCCGGTTCTCGCCGAAATCGTGCACCCCGAGCTCGCGCAGGATGGCCACGTCGGTCGCCGGCCAGGTCTTGCTGACCGCGATCAGGGTCACCTCGCGGCCGGTGGCGGCCAGCCGGGCACGGACGGCGGCGAGGTTCGCGGCCAGCTCCTCGGCTCGGTGCATGGTCACTGCAGCATGACCACGCCGGCGTGCCGACCGGTGACGCCATCGCGTCGGTAGCTGTAGAAGCGCTCCGGCTGCTCCAACGTGCACAGCCCGACGTCCAGCACACGGACCCCGGCACGTTCGAGGACCGATCGGGCGGCGCCGGCGAGGGAGACCGAAGGAGTCCCCTGCATGGTCCGCGCGGCACTGCCGGGGCAGGCAGCTGCCATCTCGTCGACGAGGGTCTGCGGCAGCTCGTAGCAGCGCTCGCAGATCGCCGGTCCGATCGTCGCGGTGGTCCGGGCCGGATCCGCGCCCTGCTCGGCCATCACCTGCAGCACCGCCGGCAGGATGCCGTCGATCAGCCCCTGTCGGCCGGCGTGCGCGGCGGCGACGACACCGCCGACCGGGTCGGCGAGCAGGACCGGCAGGCAGTCCGCCGCCATCATCACCAGTGCGATCCCCGGCGCGCGCGTGACGAGCCCATCGGTGTCGCGCAGTCCGCGGTCCCGAGCCCGCGCGCTGGGCCGGTCGACGACCCGCACGCCGGTGCCGTGCACCTGCCGGCCGAACACCAGGTCGCGGAAACTCACACCGAGCTCGCGAGCGAGCAGATCGCGGTTGGCGTACACCCGGTCCCAGTCGTCGCCGGTGTGCAGGGCCACATCCAGCCCGTCGTACGGCGGGGCGCTGGTGCCGCCGGTCCGGGTGGTGAACACGCCCCGGGCGGGCGCCGGGAGGCCCGCATCGAGCAGGTCGAGCATCCGCCTACTTCAGGAAGTCGGGCACGTCGAGGTCGTCCTCGAACACGACCGTACGGCGGGGCTGCGCGGGCGGCGCCGGGCGCGGGGGCTGCGGGCGCGGCGCCGGCTCGGCAGTCGGCGACTGGGCGGCGGGCTGCTGGGCCGGCTGCCTGGTCGGCTCGGGGCGCGGGGCGGCTGCGGCCTCGGCCTTCGCCGCGAGTGGCCGGCGGACCGTCTCGTGCCGACGCACCGGGGTCGGCGCCCCCGCGTCGAAGCCGGCGGCGATGACGGTGACCCGCACCTCGTCGCCGAGGGCGTCGTCGATCACCGCGCCGAAGATGATGTTGGCGTCCGGGTGGGCCGCGTCGGCGACGAGCTGGGCCGCCTCGTTGATCTCGAACAGGCCGAGGTCGCTGCCGCCGGAGATGTTCAGCAGCACGCCGTGCGCCCCGTCCATGCTGGCCTCGAGCAGCGGACTCGCGATGGCCATCTCGGCCGCGACCGCCGCCCGGTCGTCGCCACGTGCGTTGCCGATCCCCATCAGCGCCGAGCCGGCCCCGCTCATGATCGACTTGACGTCGGCAAAGTCCAGGTTGATCAAGCCCGGGGTGGTGATCAGGTCGGTGATGCCCTGGACGCCGGACAGCAGCACCTGGTCGGCACTCTTGAAGGCGTCCAGGACGCTGACCTGCTTGTCGCTGATCGACAGCAGCCGGTCGTTGGGGATCACGATGAGCGTGTCCACCTCGGCGCGAAGTTGGTCGATGCCCTCCTCGGCCTGGGTCGCCCGGCGACGCCCCTCGAAGGAGAACGGGCGGGTCACGACCCCGATCGTGAGGGCGCCGAGCGAGCGCGCAACGCTCGCCACGACCGGCGCGCCACCGGTGCCGGTGCCGCCGCCCTCGCCGGCGGTGACGAACACCATGTCCGCGCCCTTGAGCACCTCTTCGATCTCGTCCCGGTGGTCCTCTGCCGCCTGGCGGCCGACATCGGGGGCTGCGCCGGCGCCGAGACCGCGGGTCAACTCACGACCGACATCGAGTTTGACGTCGGCGTCGCTCATCAGCAGCGCCTGGGCGTCGGTGTTGATGGCGATGAACTCCACGCCCTTGAGGCCCACCTCGATCATCCGGTTGACGGCGTTGACGCCGCCACCGCCGATGCCGACCACCTTGATCACGGCGAGGTAGTTCTGGGGGGCAGCCACGGTCTTGGGGGCCTCTCGTTCACGTCGGTGTCACGGGCGTCCGGCAGCGGCACACGCACGCGGCCGGGAGGTGCGACAAGACCCGTCGGCGGCTGCCGCGGGACCCTCACCCTCAAGTAGACGCTTAGCATTATGTCAACCTGCGGGCAAAGGCGACGGTACGTGGGAGGGCTTGCGCGGGTCAACCCGCCGGGCGGCGTGGCGGCTTCCGGGGCCGACTCGCGGGGTCCCGCGAGGCGCTGCGCTTGGCCTGGTACATCTGCCGGTCTGCCTCGCCGAGCAGCTGCGCGGCGTCCCGCTCCCCCCGCTCAGCGACGGCCACACCGATGCTCACTCCAACGTCGAGGTGGAGCCCTTCAATGACGAGTCGCGCGCCGACCGCGGTGCGCAGCCGGGTGACGAGGGGCCGCAGCGCCGGCGCCGTGGCGTTCTCCACCAGCACCACGAACTCATCCCCGCCGAGGCGACCGACCGTGTCCGACGGGCGAACTGCAGCGGACAGTCGCGTGGCGACGGCGCAGAGCACGGCGTCGCCGACGGCATGGCCGTACTGGTCGTTGACGGCCTTGAACCCATCGAGGTCCAAAAACAGCACCCCCGTGCTGGCGCCGGTCCGGGCGTCACGGGCCAGCGAGGCACGCAGCCGCTCCTCGAGCAGGGTGCGGTTCGCGAGGCCGGTCAGCGGGTCGCGGACCGCCCGCTCGGTGAGGGTGGCGGTCAACGCGCGCAGGTCCTGCTCGGCGGCACGGCGTTCGGTGATGTCCTGCGCGCTGACGGCGAACCAGGCCGCGGCGCCCGCCTCGTCGGGCACGACGGTCACCCCGTGCAGCACCCAGACGCTGTGGCCATCCGGCGCGACGTACGCCTCCTCGCTCTGCAGCGTCCGCTCGCGGCCATCGATCAGCCGCTCGATCGGCGAGGTCGCACCGAGTCGCTCGTCGGGGTGCATGACCTCGGCGAACGACAGCCCGATGAGGTCCTCCGGGGCGCGCCCGAGCAACGCGGCATAGGCATCGTTGACCCGCACGTAGCGGGTCGACAGGTCCGCCAGCGCCAAGCCGATCTGGGCCTGGTCGAAGAACGCCTCGAAGATGTCGGCGCTCTGCGCCAGCGCCTGCATCGTGACCCGGGCCGGCTGACCACCTGGCGGTGCCGTACTGATGTGGAACCGCCTCTCGCCGGGTGGGCTGTGCATGCGCTCGGAATGACCGTGTCACATCGCGCTGCCAGCCGTCGTGCGGGCGAACGTCCTCGACCTCGGCAGCTGATCGTCCTACGGTTGCGCCGACCGAGCCTGCCCGCCACCACCGCGAAGGAACCTATGACGACCGCCTCCGGACCGTTGCCGCCGACTGGCACCTACCTCATCGACCCGGCCCGCTCGGTCGTCGCGGTGACGACCCGTCACCTGTTCGGCCTCGGGGGCGTCAGCGCCACCTTCACCTTGCGCGAGGGCACCCTGGTCATCACCGACCCGCCGAGCGCATCGACGGCAACCGCGGTGATCGACGCGGGCAGCTTCACCAGCGGCAACAGCAAACGCGATCAGGACGTGAGCTCCGCCAAATATCTGGACGCCGCCAGCCATCCAGACATCACCTTCTCGTCGGCCTCGCTCGAGCAGGACGGGGATCGCTGGATCCTGCGCGGCACCGTAACCGCGCATGGCACCCCGGCCCCCGCCGAGCTGACCGTGACCGAGATCGCCTTCGACGGCAACGACCTGGCGCTTGATGGGGCCACCTCGATCGATCGCTATGCCCACGGCGTCGTCGCCGGCAAGGGCATGGCCGGCCGGCATCTGGCCATCGAGTTGCATGTCGTCGCCCGCCCCTCGAGTGTCGCGTAGCCGGTCCCGCGACGACGCGTCGACTCACCGTCGGGTGACGACACCCGGTGCGCTGACGTCGAAGACCTTGCCGGGTAGGCGCAGCAGGGCCAGCACGGCGGGGACCTTCTGCGCCGCGCCGCCGGCCCCGCCCCAGAC
>JAYSQK010000466.1:0-2449 GCA_043721555.1 Frankiales bacterium | reverse complement strand
TCCCGGCCCGCGACAGGGTCGTGAAGGTCCGTTACGACGACCGCAAGCACGCTGCCCTGGTCGCTGCGGCCCGGCCTTGAGCTCGACCCGGCTGAACGGCAGGCGTTGTGGGAGGCCGCCGGGCAGGCCATCGGCCGGGCCGACGAGGAGCTACGAGCCGCCGCCGGTGGCGACCCGGTGGCGCGGGCGATGGCGGAGGCTGCTGCGGTCGCCGCGAGTGAGGTCCTGGCCGCGGTCGGGCGTCTGACCGAGCGCTCTGGGGCCGGGCCGCTGCACCGGGCGGCTGAGGTCTACGACCGGGCTGCCCGTGGGCCGACGGGTCCAGCGGCATGGAGTTCGTCCGGACAGCCGACACCCGCCAGCCGCACGCCAGGGGCCGGCGTCCGGCCTCCGGAGGTGCGGTCAGGCCTCAACGTTCTGGTCGGCCAAGAACGAGGTCGCAACGCCCAGCAGGTCGTCGAGCCGCTCGATGTGAAACGCGTGGCTCGATCTGGGACCCGTGAGCAGCTCATAGCGGGCACCCGGGATCGCATCGGCGACCGCCTTGGCCTGCCACGGCGGTGTCAGCAGGTCCTGTTCGCCGACCACGACGAGCGTGCGCGCCGTGATGTCGCCGAGCCGGTCGAGGGTGTCGTGCACCAGGTCGGCGTCCCACTGCTCGACGGTCACCTGCATCTGCGCGTCGTCCTGCGGGAACGCCGGCAGCATCGGCTCGAGCATGGCGGCGAAGTCCGGGTGGTCGAGGATCTGGGGCAAGAACGCGATGCCGGCGACGGCGAGGGCGGACTCCATGTCGCGCACCGCGTTCGGCAGGAGGGACAGGGGGCCGAGCTGACCCGGAACGCCTTTCTCGCCAGCGGCGCCTCGATCGGCGCCTTCGCGGTCGCCGCGATGCGCCAGGCCTTCGACGTGGCCTTCACCTTCGCCCGGACCCAGAAGCGCGGCGGAGCCGTCCCGATCCTGCAGCACCAGGCCGTCGCCGACGTCCTGACCGACGCCAAGGGCAAGATCGAGGCGACCCGGCTGCTCACCTGGCGGGCAATGGACGCCGTGCTGTCACAAGACTCGGCCGCCCTCGAGCTCGCGCTGCACGCGAAGATCTTCGGTTCCGAGACCGGCGTCGACGTCATCAACAGCCTCGTCAAGATCGTGGGGGTCCAGGCGTACGACCTGGACTTCCCGCTCATGGACCACCTGGCGGACGCCCTCGCCTACCCGATCATCGAAGGCAGCAACGTCGGTGTCCGCCGCCGACAGATGCAGACCCTCATGGCCAGCGACGGCTGGAACCCCCTGCACGCGTCCGGACTGGCCCGATGACCGGGCCCGGCAGCGGCCCAGCGGGCTCCGCCGCCCACCCCCGAAGCGTGGTCATCGTCACCGGCGCCTCGCAGGGCGTCGGCGCCGGCCTGGTCCGGGGGTACCGCAACCGTGGCTACGGGGTCGTCGCCCTATCCCGGTCCATCGCGCCGAGCGACGACCCCGAGGTCCTGACCATCCGCGGCGATGTCGCGGACCCAGCTACCGCCCGTCGCGCGGTGGAGCAGGCGATCTCCCGGTTCGGCCGGGTCGACACGCTCGTCAACAACGCCGGAGTCTTCCTGTCCAAGTCCTTCACGGACTGCACGGCAGACGACTTCGCCATGGTCGTCGCGACCAACCTCGGCGGCTTCTTCCACATGACGCAGGGCGTCGCGCCCCGGTTGCTCGCGCAGGGCTCGGGTCACATCGTCAGCATCACCACCAGCGTGGCGGACCAGCCCATCACCGGGCTGCCCACGGTGCTCGCCAATCTCACCAAGGGTGGCATCGGCTCGGCAACGAAGGCACTGGCCATTGAGTACGCCCAGGCCGGCGTCCGCGTCAACGCCGTGTCACCCGGGATCATCACCACCCCGATGCACCCGCCCGAGACGCTGGACGAGCTCGCGGCACTGCACCCGATGGGGCGGATGGGGACCGTCGCCGACATCGTCGCCGGCGTGCTCTACCTCGAGGACGCGAGCTTCGTCACCGGCGAGATCCTGCACGTCGACGGGGGTCAGAACGCCGGCCGCTGACGCGCGACCAGACACCTCCGTTCACGTCCGACCCAAGGAGTTCACCGATGACGCACAACGCCCGATTCCACGACCACGACGCGACGTCCGCACCGTCCGACCACCCGGAGCAGACCGGCGACCGGACCGCCGACCGTCCGATCCTCGATGAGCTCGCCGGCCTGCTGCCGGGGCAGGTGAAGCGCGCCGACGGCGCCGACTGGGACCAGTACCGGACGGGCTGGGTCACGTCGGTGGACCAGCACCCGCTCGCCGTCGTCACGGTCCGGGACCAGCGTGACGTCGTCACCGTCGTGCGCTGGGCCGGTCGGCACCGGCGCTCGGTCAGCGTCCAGCCGGTCGGGCACGGCGCCACCGACGCAGTAAACGGCACGGTCCTGCTGCGCACC
>JAYSQK010000465.1:0-2883 GCA_043721555.1 Frankiales bacterium | reverse complement strand
GGGGCCGCCAGGAGCATGGCGCTGCGCGAGCACTCCTGGCAGGCCCGTGCGGAGCAAGTGACCGCCATGGTCCAGAGCGGGATCGGCGAGCATGCACTGGCCGGCTGAGCACCCGCTGCGCGCCGACGATCTGCTCGCGCGGTGGCGCGGTCCGGCCGACCGGCTCTGCGGGGACGGCGTGGTCCTGCGGGTGCTCAAACACGTCCGTGGCCGGCGCGTCGCCACGCTCGTGTCGACCGCCGACGGCCTGGCGGTGCTGAAGGTCTTCAGCTCGCCCCGGGCCCGCGGCAACGACCGGCGGCTGCGCGCGCTCGGGCCGGCGGTCGGCGACCTGCTCCCGCGGGCGCTCCAGGTCGACCCGCTCGGTCATGTCGGGCTGCTGTCCTATCTGCCCGGGCAGCCGCTGGACAGGTTGTCGGGCCCGCCGTTCGTGGTCGCCTGTGGCCAGGCCGGCGCGGCACTCGCCCGGCTGCACGGCTGTGGGATTGTCCTGGACCGGCAGTGGACGGCCGCCGACGAGCTCGCGCAGCTGCGTTCGATGGCGACCCCGACCACCGAACACGCCATCACCAGGGCGGTCCGATCGTGGTCCCCACAGCCCGATGCGCTGCTCGTTCCCGCGCATCGCGACCTGCACCTGGCCCAGGTCGTCGTCCAACCGGCGGGGGTGGCGTTCATCGACCTGGACGAGACCACGATGGCCCCGCGCGGCCTGGACGTCGGCAACCTGCTCGGCCACCTCAGCCAGGAGGTAGCGCTCGACCGGCGCCCGGCCGTTGAGGTAGGCGCCGCCGCCGCGGCCTTCCTGACCGGCTACGGCGGCGCCCCGGCCGACACCGAATGCTGGCAGCAGCTGACCCTCGCCAGGTTGGCGGCGCTGGCCGACGTGCGGTTCGACCGCCCCGACTGGACCGCGGCCCTGCTGCTCGTCCTGGCCTGAGGGGACTGGCCATTCGCGACATCCCTCCGTAACCTCACGGTGCAGCTGCCACACGACGGAGGTCGCCCACGTGCCCACCCGGACCAGCCCGTCGCCGGCGCCCGGGCGGGTGACACCGATCCGGCCCGCTCCGCTCCCGCGCGTCGGCGAGGACGGCGGTGGTTGGCCGGCGGGGGTCGCCAAGTACGTCGTACCGGAGATCGTCTTCGGCTCAGGGGTGCTCGACGAGATCGGGTATGCGGCGCTGCGGCTCGGTGCGGTCCGCCCGCTGCTCGTCACCGACCCCGGCGTCATCGAGGCGGGTTGGTCGGGGCGCGCCCTGCGCCACCTGCGTGCGGTCGGGCTCAGCCCGACGACGTGGAGCGCGCTGACCCCCAACCCTAAGGACCACGAGGTCGTGGCCGGCGCCCAGGCCTACCTCGCGCAGGGCTGCGACGTGCTCGTCGCCGTCGGCGGGGGGAGCACGATCGACGCGGCGAAGGCGATCGCGGTGCTCGTCAGCAACGGTGGCGCGATCTTCGACTACGAGGGCATCGACCGCATCCCCCGCCCCATCCCGCCCCTGGTCGCGGCACCGACGACGGCCGGCACCGGTGCAGACGTCTCGCAGTTCGCGGTGATCACCGACACCGGTCGCGGGCTGAAGGCCACCCTCATCGGCAAGACGCTCGTGCCGGACATCTCGCTCACCGACCCGTGTCTGCTGGTCACCATGCCGGACTGGCTCAGCGCCACGACCGGCCTGGACGCCCTCACCCATGGCGTGGAGGCCTACGTCAGCAGGGCGGCCAGTTTCCTCACCGACGAGCACGCGCTGACGGCGGTCCGGCTTGTCGGGCGGCACCTGGCCCACAGCGTGCTCGACCCGCAGGACGCCGTTGCCCGCACCGGGATGGCCCGGGCGAGCCTGACGGCCGGGCTGGCCTTCACCAACGCGATCCTCGGTGCGGCGCATGCGATCAGCCACCAGATCGGCGGTGCGCTCGACCTCCCGCACGGCATGTGCAACGCGATCCTGCTGCCGCACGTCGTGCGGTTCAACGCCGCCGCCGACCCGGAGCGGTTCCGCGCCCTGGCCGAGGCCCTCGACGTCCACGACGCCGCGCTGCTGCCCCGGGACGAGGTGGGTGAGGCGTTGGCCCGGCAGATCAGCGAGTTGGCCACCGCCATCGGCGCACCGCGTCGGCTGTCCGAGATCGGCGTCGTCGAGGCCGATCTGGCCGCGTTCGCCCGGCAGACACTCGATGACGCCTGCCTGACGACCAATCCGCGGCCCGTGGACGAGCAGGACGTCACGGCGATCCTGCTCGCAGCGCTCTGAGCCCGTCCGGCCGCGAGCCGGCCAGCGTGAGCGCCTATGCGTTCGAGGACCTGCTCGGTGTCCGCACCTCCAAGGGCCGTTACTACAGCGAGTACCGGCACAGCGCGCACGATCTGCAACGAACGGTGATGGCGGTCAACGCAGTCTCCTGGGTGCTTGCCGACTCGCCCGGCGACCCCGGCTATCTCGTCGAGAGCACCCTGCCGGTGATTGCCCAGCTGCTCGGCGCGCGAGCCGTGGTCTTCGTCTCCGAGCACCCGGCATTCGGCGGCTCGCGGGTCTGCGTCGTGCACCCCGGCCCGCTGGACGAGCGGTTTGCCGAGGTCTTGCAGCGGACCGCCGTGGGGGTGGCTGCCGATTGCCCGCCGACCGGGGTGATGCGGGCGCTGCCCGAGCTGTCGGCCACCCTCCTGCTCGCTCCGCTGCCCCGCAGCGGCGGCGGTGACGGCTATGTGGTGGCGGCGGTGCCCGCCCAGGCCAAGGCCGACGGCACCGACCTGGCCATTCTGGGGACGTTGACCAATCAGCTCGCCGGGGCGATCGAGAGCAGTCGGCGCCTGGCCGAGTCCGAGAGCCTGCGCCGGGCCGCAGACGCGGCGCTGCGCGAATCCGCCGACCAGGC
>JAYSQK010000464.1:0-2154 GCA_043721555.1 Frankiales bacterium | reverse complement strand
GAGATCCTGCGGTGGGGGGAGGACCGGTATCAGTCCATGAAGGCGCAGGCCGACGGCGACGCGCCTCTTGACGAGACGGTGTTCGACCGGTCATCCGGTGAGCAGGAGCAGCTCATCGCGATCATCCGGTCGGTGCTGCACGACTCCCGTGAGATGTTCTCCGTGAACGTGCTCAACAGCGGCGCGGTCTCGGGCCTACCCGATGATGCGGCGCTGGAGATCCCCGGCGTAGCGACGGCGCGTGGCCTGCGACCGGTGCAGGTGCCAGACCTGTCTCCGGCGCTCACGGCGATCCTGGCCCAGCGGCTCGTACCCGTGACGTTGGCAACCGAGGCTGCTCTGCACGGCGACCGTGGTCTCGTCGTCGAGGCAATGATCGCCGACGGCGCCGTCACCGACCCAGATCAAGCCCGTGCTCTAAGCGAGGCCCTGATCCAGGCGCAGGCGCAGCATCTCCCGGTCTTCACATGACTGGGCTGCGCAGCGCAGGATGGTTCGAGGCGCCGAGCAAGAACGGGATACTGCACCGCTCGTGGTTGCGCAGCGAGGGGTTGCCGGACGACTCGTTCAGCGGCCGTCCGGTGATCGGCATCGCTCAGAGCTGGTCGGAGCTCACACCCTGCAACGTCCATCTGCGTGAAGTTGCCGACCACGTGAAGCGGGGGGTGTGGCAGGCCGGCGGTGTGCCCTTCGAGTTCCCCACCACGTCCATCGGCGAGACCCTCGTACGGCCGTCGGCCATGCTCCTGCGCAACCTCGTGGCCATGGATCTCGAGGAGACGCTCCGCGGCAACCCGCTGGACGGGGTCGTCCTGCTGGCCGGGTGCGACAAGACCACCCCCGCCTACCTGATGGGGGCCGCCAGCACCGATCTGCCGAGTTTGCTCATCACCGGTGGGCCCATGCTCAGCGGCAAGTGGCGGGGGCAGGACATCGGGTCGGGTACGGCTGTGTGGCGGCTCACCGAGGAGCACCGAGCTGGCCTGCTCACCGATGCCGACCTATTGCAGGCGGAGTCGTGCATGAGCCGCAGCCGCGGCCACTGCAACACCATGGGGACCGCGTCGACGATGGCACTGCTGACCGAGGTGCTCGGGATGCAGATGCCCGGCACCGCGGAGCTGCCGGCCGACGACGCCCGTCGACGAACGGCGGCTCACCTGGCCGGGCGGCGGATCGTGGAGATGGTGGCGCAGGGTATTCGCCCGAGCGCCATCCTCACCCGGCCAGCCTTCGAGAACGCGGTGCGGGTCAACGCGGCCATCGGCGGCTCAACCAACGCGGTCGTCCACCTGCTCGCGCTGGCCCGACGGGTCGGAGTCCCCCTCGACCTTGACGACTTCGACAGGCTAGCCCGCGACGTGCCAACCCTCGTCGACGTCATGCCGACCGGGCGGTTCCTGATGGAGGACTTCGCCTATGCTGGCGGGCTTGGCGCGGTGGTCGAGCAACTCGGTGACCTCCTACACCGTGACCCGGTCGGGGTGAGCGGACTCAGCCTCGCTGAGGCCTACGGCGGGTCCAGCCGCTGGGACAGCGAGGTCATCCGCGACCTGAACAGTCCGCTGCAGCCGGCAGGCACCGGCACCGCGGTGCTCCGGGGCAACCTTGCACCTCGCGGTGCCCTGGTCAAGCAGTCCGCGGCCAGCCCACACCTGATGGTGCACCGTGGCCGCGCCCTAGTGTGGGACGACTACGAGGCCTACCTGCGCGATGCCGACGACCCAGAGCTCGACGTGACACCGGACGACGTCCTTGTCCTACGCGGAGCGGGTCCGAAGGGCTACCCCGGCATGCCCGAGATCGCTAACCTCCCGCTGCCCACCCGGATGCTCACCGCCGGGGTGAGCGACATGGTCCGCATCAGCGACGCCCGCATGTCGGGCACCTCCTACGGGACCGTGGTCTTGCACGTGTGCCCGGAATCGGCCGTCGGGGGCCCGCTGGCCGCCGTCCGTACCGGTGACTTCATCGAACTCGACGTACCCGGCCGAACGCTGCACCTCGACGTCTCCGACGCGGAGATCGCCGGACGGCTTGCCCAGGCTCCAGGTGAGCCGTGGCCGGCCCGGCGGGGCTATCAGCGGCTTTACGTCGAGCACGTGCTGCAAGCCGACGAGGGCGCAGACTTCGACTTCCTCGCAGGCGCAGAGC
>JAYSQK010000463.1:0-2109 GCA_043721555.1 Frankiales bacterium | reverse complement strand
TCCCGCTGGGGCCGACCCCCGGCCAGCACCACCGACGAGGAGGCGGCCACCCTGTCGGCCTCGCTCGAGGACGTCCTCATCCGGGACGAGGTGGCCGGGATGTCCGGCCGGTCGGGCTCGCCGCTGCTGGGCTTGCTGGAGGACCTGTGCCGGCGCACGCCCCCGCCGTACGACGCGCCGGTCTGCACCCTGTTTGCGTGGGTGTCCTACCTGCAGGGCGGGGGCGCCCTGACGACCATCGCGCTGGAGCGGGCGCTTGCGACCGACCCGGCGTACCGGCTCGCGCTGCTGTTGGACGACGCGCTGCGCGGGCAGGTGCCGCCGGCAGCCCTGCGCAGGGCGATGCGACCGGGGCGGGCCGCCTAGGCCAGCCGCCACCGGTAGAGCGCGGCCGAGACCGCGGTCGCCAAGTTGAGGCTGCTCACCCCTGCCCGCATCGGCAGCGCCACCACCGCGTCGGCGCGGCTACGGAGTAGCTGGCCGACGCCGGCCCGCTCGCTGCCGACGACCAACACGGCGTTGTCGGGAATGTCGCCGAGCAGCTCACCCTCGGCATCGAGCACCAGCAGCGGCCCGGTCACGTCGTCGGGGTGGACCGACAGGACCGGCAGGGCGAAGTGCAGGCCGGCGCTGCCGCGCAGGACCGCCGGGTGCCAGGGATTCAGCGTCCCCGTGACGACGACCCCACTGGCGCCGGCGGCCGCCGCGACCCGTACGACGGCGCCGACGTTGCCCGGGTGGCGGGGATCGTCCAGGAGCACCAGCGGGCTGCGCCGGGTTCGGAGGATGCTGTGGTCCTGGGCCGGTCGGGCGGCAAGCCCCGCGACGCCGGTCGGGTGCGCCACCGGGCCCACTGTCGCGCGGGACAGCAGCAGCGCTTTGACATCCGGCGCGAGCCGGTCGGCCAGCGCGGCTGCCGACGCCTGATCGGCTACGATGATCGTCTGCACGAGCCCCGGTGCGAACCGCAGGGCGTGCTTGACCGCGTGGAAGCCCTCGAGCGCCACCGTCAGGTCCCCTGTCATCGGACAAGGGTGCCGCAGATCACGAACTGCCCCGGAACCACCAGCGCCCGCCCGCTGTTGTCCTGGTGACATCCGACCGCAACAAAGGAACCCCTTGACCCTCACCCTGGACGCCCTGTCCACCTCGGCGCGCGCAGCCCTCACCGACCGGCTCGAGCAGCTGCTCGCCCAGCGCGTGCAGGCCTTCGCCGAGAGCACCGTCACGGGCGGCACCGGCGACGCCGCCGATCGCGCCGGCAACGTCGAGGCCATCATCCGGCTCGAGGACCTCGACGCGCGGATCGCCGCGCTCCACAACCAGCTGGCCGCCCCGCCCGCCGGCGAGACCACCGGCGACACGGTGCAGGTCGGCAGCCGGGTCGGCATCCGCTTCGGCAAGGACGAGGCGCCGGAGGACTTCCTGGTCGGTTTCCTCGAGCAGTCCGGTGCGGGCATCGAGGTCATCACGCCGTCCAGCCCGCTCGGCCGGGCGTTGCTCGGCGCCGTCGCGGGCGCCGACGTCAGCTACCGCGCAGCCGCCGGCAAGGTCCTCACCGCAACGCTGGTGACCGTCGCGGAGTAGGCGGAAGGCCCCTTCGCAGCACCGCCGGCTGCGAGTGAGGGGAACTGCGGCGGACCGTGTCAGCCCACTTCCCCAAGGAATCCCCGTGAGTAGCCCCACCCCACCTCCTGCCGCGCCCCGACGCCGGCGGGCCGGCCGGCCGGCTGAGCCCGCCCGGCACGCCCCACTTCCGGCCGCACGGACCCCGCAGCCGGCGGCTGAACCCCGGGCGACAGAGACACCGACATTGATCGGGGCCGTCCCGTCGTTCGCCGAGCTCGGGGTCCCGAGCAACCTGGTCGCCGCGCTGGACCGGGAGGGCATCACGTCCCCTTTCCCGATCCAGGTCGCGACGCTGCCCGACACCCTCGCTGGCCGTGACGTGCTGGGCCGCGGGCGTACCGGCTCCGGCAAGACGCTCGCCTTCGGCCTGCCGCTCGTCGCCCGCCTGGTCGGGGGCACCCGGGTCGCCAAGCGGCCGCGGGCGTTGGTGCTCGTGCCGACCCGCGAGCTCGCCAACCAGGTGCTCGCCGTCGTCCAGCC
>JAYSQK010000462.1:0-7610 GCA_043721555.1 Frankiales bacterium | reverse complement strand
AGCTTGCCGGTCGTCGCGGCGTACTCCGTGCGGAAGGCCCCGGTGGTGACGGCCTGCGCCGCCGCGAAGTCCTTGGCCAGGTGCCGGTAGTCGTAGGAGAACACCAGCCGGGACGACGAGCGGGCGGCCGTCAGTGCATCGCGGCGGTGCTGCTCCAGCGAGTTGCCCGCCGGGCGCGTGCCCAGGTAGCCGGCCAGCGCGCCGAGCAGCAGCACGACCAGGCCGAGCGCCACCAGGAGCACCTGGGCCGGCAACCGCTGCCGACCTACGTCGTACGCCGGGACATCGGCGGGGGGTCCGGTCGGGCTGGCCGGCGCCGGCGCGGGTCCGGCGAGGTGCACCGTGGTGGGGTCGATCGACATGGCGGGCTCCGTCAGCGGGGTGGGGGTGGTCATGTCAGCTCACCGGCTGCAGCTCGGTGACGAGCCAGCGGCCACCGTGTTGTTCGAGGTCGAGCTGCCAGCGGTCGTGGGCGACGACGCCCTGCGCGTTGGAGGTGTCCTTGACCCGGCGGTCCACGGCCACGAGCACGGTCGCGGTGCCTTCGTCGGCGCGGACGACGCCGGCGGCGATGACGGTGCCGCTCGAGACGGTCTTCTGGGTGGTGATGATCGTCTTGAGATTGGCCTGCGACTTGCGGAACTCGCTGCCGAACGTGCCGGTCGCGCCGTCGAGCACCCGGGCGAGGTCGCGGTCGATGGTGGCGGCGCTCAGCCCGTCGAGGTTGAGGATCTCCTGGCGGGCCGCGCGGACCGCTGCCGCCCGGGCGTCCTCGAGCCCCTGCCGGTGCTGGGTGCGGCCGCGCTGCTGTACCGCAAGGACCGCGCACAGCACGGCGAGCACCGCGGCGAGGGCGATCAGCGCCCGGACCGCGAACCGGGGGCGCCGTGGGCTCGGCGGGACCGCCGCATCGATGGCTTGCGTCTCGTCGTACATCGTGGTGGTCAAGAGGTCCTCCGAAGTGGTCATGCGGCATGCAGTGGGTCGAGGAGCAGCCATTGCCAGGACGCCGAACCGAACAGCGCCGCGGCGCCACCGGTCGAGGCCAGGGTGTAGCGCGAGCCGTCGGTGGTGATCGCGTGCCCGGTGCCCGGGTCGTAGTCGGCGACGGTGGCCGTGTAGCCGTCGGTGCCGGACTGGCCGGCGAACAGCGACGCCTGCGCGCCGGCTCGGTCCTGCGGGAACGCGGGCAGGCCGCCGGGGCGAGGGGCGTTGCGGGCACCTCGGACGTCGACCCGGGACGGCTTCTGCTCGGCGCAGTACGCGCCGGTGTTGGCGACGTGCTTGCTCACGTCGGCGGGGTCGCGCCGGGTGGTGGAGCCGTAGCCACGGGTGCAGACGGCCGGGTCCTGGGTCGTGACGGCGCCGAAGTGGGCCGTGCCGTCGCCCGGTGTGACGGTGAACCCGCCGGCGATGACGTTGGGATAGGTCACCAGGATCTGCCGGATGGCCGGGATGCGCACCGCCTGGACCTGCGCGGTGGAGACGAGGTTGTCGAGCAGCACCGGCAGCGCAGCCCGGTTGCTCTCGAGCAGGTCGGTCGTCGCGACGGCACTCGCGCTGCCGTTGGCGAACAGCGCCTTGAAGTCGGCGTCGCTGGCCCGCAGCTGCGCGGTGAGCAAGGCGAGATCGCGGTTGTAGCTCTTGAACTGACCCGCGACGTCGCGCTGGGTGTCAAGGACCGGCCGGCTGTCGCGGATCAGCTTGATGGTCTGCGGGAGGTTGGCCGTGGCGGCCCTGGTGAGGTTGTCGCCGGCGTCGACGAGGCGCTGCAGGCTGTCGCCCGAACCCTCGAACGCGGCGCCCAGCTCGTCGAGGACGACGCCGACGTCCTTGGTGTCGACGCTGCGGACCAGCCGGTCGAGGTTGACCACCAGCTGGGTCGGCGGGATCGGGATGGCGGTCATCGACACCGGGATGACACCGCCCGAGGTGAGGTACGGCGAGCCGTCGACCTGCGGCTGGAGGTCGACGTACTGCTCGCCGACGGCTGAGCGGTTGGCGACCAGCGCCCGGGTCAGCCGCGGGACCTCGGTGCCCGGCTTGAGGCGCAGGGCGAGCCGGACCCCGTCGGAGCGCAGGCTCAACCGCTCGACCTTGCCGACCCCGACGCCGCGGTAGGTCACCTCGGCGCCTTTGAAGATGCCGCCGGAGTCACGGAAGTCGGCGTTGACCAGATAACCGTTGTCGTGGCCGGGGACCAGGCGCGCCAGACCGGCGTACCGCACCCCGGCGAACAGCAGTCCGAAGACGGCGAGGACAGCGAAGGCGACCAGCTGCAACTTGGTCTTCCGGGTGATCACTGGAACCCTCCGAACAAGATGGCCGCGAGGCTGCCGTCACCGGCCGCAACCGTGCCGGGCAGCGTGGGCAGTGGCAGGCCCGGGGCCCGCGGGACACCGGGGAGGGTCGGTACGCCGGGGACGCGCGGTGCACCCGGCACGGCGGGCCCACCCGGCAGCCGCGGGGCTCCCGGCAGGGCCGGGAGCCCACCGCCGAGGTTGGGAAGGATCGAGGAGGTGTCCCCGTCGACCGTCACGAACAGGTTGGCGTAGTCACCCCGGATCCCCCGGTCGACCGTCCGGGGAAAGGGGTAGGTCGTCAGCAGCTCGAGGGCGTTGGGCAGGTCCTTGCCGGCTGCGCCGAGCTGGTTCAGGATCGGCTGCAGGGCCTGCAGGTCGGCCACGGTGTGCTGCTGCGTGCCGGCGATGACCCGCGTCGCCACGGTGCCCAGCCGGTTGAGCCCGGCGAGGACCTGGGTCAGCTGGGCCCGCTCGTCGGACAGCACGGCGGTGCCCTTCGGGATGTCCTGCAGGGCGGTGGCGAGGACCTGCCGCTGCGCGGCCAGCCGCCCGGACAACCGGTCGAGCCCGTCGAGCGCCGCGGTGATCTGGGCCTTCTGCCGGTCCAGGCCGCTGACGAACCCGGTCAGCTGGGCGAGGAAGTCGCGGACCTGACCCTCGCGGCCCTTGAGCGCCTTGGTGAGCTCGACGTTGATGGTCTGCAGCTGCTCGAGGCTGCCGCCGTTGAGCACCAGCGACAGCGCGCCGAGGACCTCCTCGATGTCGGCGTTGCGGGTGGTCCGGGCCAGCGGGATGGTCGCGCCGTCGCGCAGGGTCCCGACCGCGTCGGCGGGGCGGTCGATGCTGACGAACTTCTCGCCCAGCAGGCTGGTCTGGCGGAGCGCCGCGGTGGCGTTCTCCGGCAGGACGACGTCCTTGTTCAGGCTGACCACGATGTGCGCGACGAACCCCTTGAGCTCGATCCTTGTGACCGAACCGATCGTCACGTCGTTGACCTTGACGGCCGACTGGGGCACCAGGTCCAGGACATCGCTGAACTCGATGTTGACGTCGTACCCGCCGCCGCCGACCCCGCCCGGCAGCGGGAAGCTCGCCGCCCCCTTGAAGGTGCAGCCTGACAGCGCTGAGGCGCCGATGAGGGCGACGGCGGACCAGGTGATGGCCCGGCTGCGACAGCCGGTCATGGGTGGGCCGCCAGGATGCCGCCGAGGGTCAGGTCGCGCGCCGAGGGCACGGCCGCACCAGCGGGCAACGGCACCGGGAGCAGGCTGGTGAGCGTCTTGCAGGTCGATGCCGGCTGACCGGCCGCTGCCAGCAGACCGCACAGCACAGCGGCCGTTCCCCCGGGCATGTTCGCGCGAGTGTCGAGGGTGCCGGACCGCGCGTTGTAGGCAAGCTGCAGGTTCGACAGCGCGGTCGGGGCGGTGTCGATGAACTCCTTGAGGGCCCGCTTCTGGGTGACGAGCACCTTGGTCACCGAGGCGAGGTCCTTGACGTTGGCGGTCAGATCGGTCTTGTTCTGCTTGACGAACGTGGCGACCTCGCCGAGCGCCACCGACAGCTGTCGCACGGCAGTCGCGAGGTCCACCCGCTCCCCGCTGAGCTGCGCCGCGACCGCGGCCAGGTTGGCATTGAAGGCCCGGACGGTCGAGTCGTTCTGCGCGATGACCGTCGTGAACCGCTGCAGGTTGGTGATCGTCCCGAACAGGTCGCTGCGCTGGTCGGAGAGGGTCTGCACCGCCTGGCTCAGACCGGTGAGCGTCGTGTTGAGCTTGCCGCCGTTGCCCCTGAGGTTGTTGGCGCTGACCTTCAGCAGGTCGGCCAGGGCGCCCTTGCTGTTGGCCCCGTCCGGGCCGAGCGCTGCGTTGAGGTCGTCGAGTGAGGAGTAGACCTGGTCGAGCTCGACCGGTACGCCGGTCCGGTCGGTGCCCAGCACGGCGCGGTCGGCCAGGGTCGGGCCGCCGCGGTAGACCGGGGTGAGCTGTACGTAGCGGTCGCTGACGATCGACGGGGCGACCAGGAACGCCCGCGCGTCGGCGGGCACCTGCACCTTCGCGTCGTAGGTCATCTCCACGATGACCCGGGTGCCCTTCGGCGTGATCTTGGTGACCTGGCCGACCTTGACCCCGAGGATCCGGACGTCGCTGTGGACGTAGGCGCCGATCGCCCGGTCGAACGACGCCGTCAACCGCTTCTGGCCGCCGCCGCCGAAGATGCCGCAGCCGGACAGGCTGCCGATCAGGGCCAGGGCCAAAAGGAGCGCAAGCGCACGGGTCCGCCGCATCACTTGCCCCCGAAGCTGCCGGGGCCGAAACCGGTCGGGTTGCTGAGGTTCTGCACGACCGTGTCGAACCACCGGCCGTTGCCGAGGTTGTTGGCGAACAGCCGCACGAACGGCGCAAGCTCGGCGATGCTCGCGTCCAGGTTGTCCTGGTTGGCCCGCAGGACCGTGACCACGCCGCGCAGGCTGGCAAGGGCCGGGGCGAGCTGCGCGCGATTCTCCCGGACCAGTGCGACGAGTTGCTCGGACAGCGTGGTGGTGCTCGTCAGCAGCGTGTGGATGGCCGCCCGCCGGGCCTGCACCTCCTGCAGCACCAGGTTGCTGTCCTTGAGGAAGCTGACGAGGTCCTGGTCGCGGCTGGCGAGGGTCTGCGTCACCCCGCGGGCGTGCGTCAGCAGCTGCTTGAGCTTGGCGTCGCGGGAGGCGATCGTCGTCGAGAGCCTCGACAGGCCGTCCAGGGAGGCCCGCACCTCCGCCGGGCTGGTGCGGAAATCGTCGGCCAGCGTCGTGAAGGCGCTGGCCAACTGCGGGGTGTCGATCCGGCCGACGGTGCTGGACAGCTGCTGGAATGCCGGCGACACGTCGAACGGGCTCTTGGTCCGGGTCACCGGGATCTCGCTGTGCAGCGTGCCGTCACCGTCGGGCGACAGCGCGATGTACTTGCGGCCGAGCGCGGTCTTGATCCGGATCTCGGCGCGGGTGAGCCGGCCGAGTTTGGCTCCTTTGACCCGCATCCGGACGAGCACGTGGTCGCCGACGAGCTCGATGCCGGTGACCTTGCCGACCTTGACCCCGGCGACGCGCACCTCATCCATCTTCTGCAGGCCGGCCGCCTCGGTGAAGTCCGCCTGGTAGATGTCGCCGCCACCGATGATGGGCAGCTTGTCGGTGTTGAACGAGATGAACAGCAGCGACAGGATCGCCAGGATCCCGACCGCCCCGATCACGGTCGGGTTCTTCTCGCGGAACGGCGTCACGGCTGGCACCTCGAGGCGGAGTTGACGAACTGCGGGCTCGTGACGACACCGGCCGGTGTGCGGGTCCGGACGTCGACCCCGCAGAGGTAGAAGTTGAACCAGCTGCCGTAGGTCGCGGTGCCGATGATGCGGTTGAGCTTGTCGGGCAGTCGTTGCAGCACCCCCGCGATCACCGCCTTGCTGTCGTCGAGGTTGCCGGCCAGGGTCCGCAGGTCCTTGACGTCACTGCGTACGCCGGGGCGGACGGCGACCAGCAGGCCGGCGGTGGCGTCGGTGAGGCTGCTGATCCCGGCGATCGACTGGCCGAGGGAGGTGCGGTCAGCTGCGAAGCCCTTGGCCAACCGCTGCAGCTGGGTGACCAGCTCGTTGAGCTGGTCGTCGCGCTGGTCGACCGTGCCGAGCACGGTGGTGAGGTTGTCGACGACCCGCCCGATGACGGCGTCCTTGTCGGCGATGGTGGTGGTCAGCGAAGCGGTCCGGGCCAGCAGCCGGTCGACGGTGCCGCCTTCGCCCTGCAGGGTCTGCACGATCTCGAAGGCGACGCTGTTGACCGAGGCCGGGTCGAGCGCCTGGAACAGCGGCCGGAAGCCGTTGAACAGCACCGTCAGATCCAGGGCATTGCGGGTCTGGGCGAGTGGGACGGTGCTGCCTGGCCGGAGGTCGCCGGGGGCGCCGGCGGCCTCGGTGATCGCGACGTAGCGCTCGCCGACCAGGTTGCGGTAGCGCAGCCGCAGGATCGAGCTCCTGGCGATCCGGCGGTTGCCGTCGAGGTCCAGGACGACGTCGGCGAGCTTGCCCCTGAGGGTGATCGCGCCAACCTTGCCGACCTTGACGCCGGAGATCCGCACCTCCTGGCCGGGCAGCAGACCGGTCACGTCGCTGAACGCCGCGTGGTAGCTCGTGCCTCCACCCAGGCTGAAGTTGCCGATCGTCGCGGCCAGCACGAAGGTCAGCAGGGACGTCACCACCATGAAGACGCTCAGCTTGACGAGCGCGGCGCTGGTCTTCATGCGAGCCCCACCGACGAGCCGGCGGCGAGCGGTCCGAACAGCACGGTCGCGACGTCCGGCACCTCATCGACGGGTACGCCGAGCATCGGCGCGGCGACGGTGGCGACCGACTCCTGCTCGGCGGCTGGGCCGGTCGGGTCCAGGTAGCGCGAGGCGGCGGCGGACGCCGAGGGGGGAGCGCCCTCCCCTGCTCCGGTGGTGCGGTACCCGTCGTTCAGCGCCAGGGAGTCGCCGGGCACCTTGGGCCTGGGGAGCCCGTTGCAGTAGGGCGGCCGCGTCTCGGCGTACCGCGGTTCCTGGCCGGGGGTGTAGCCACCGTTGTCCTTGGTGATCTCCAGGGTGATGTGCAGGCCGGGCTGCAGGCCGCCGAAGGTCTTCTCGACGATCGGGCTGTAGCGGCTCAGGCCCTGGGCGATGCACGGGAATTCCGGCGAGTACTTCGCGTACAACTCCAGCGACGGGATGCTGTCGCGCGCCAGGGCGATCAGGCGTTCGGCGTTGGCGCGCAGGATCGAGTCGGCGCTGCCGGCGAAGGTGTTGGTCGTCCGGAGGAAGGCGTCGAGCGAGCGTTGCTCGGTGACCAGGTTGCGGCTGTCGGCCGAGAGGTTGTCGAGCACCTTGAGCAGATCGGGCGCGGTGTCCGCGGTCGTGTTGGCCAGATCGGCAACCCCCTGCAGGTCGCGCTGGAGCGTCGGGAGCTCGGGGTTGAGCCGCTTGAGGTAGCTGTCGACCAGCACGAGGTTCGAACCGATCCGGTCGCCGCGGCCGCGCAGCGCCCCGGAGAGCGCGTTGAGCGTCATCGACAGGTCCTGCGGCTTCAGGCTCTGCAGCAGCGGCAACAGGTCGTCGAGGACCTTCTCGGTCTCGAGCGCCGTCGACGACTGGTCCTGCGGGATGATGCTGCCCTCCCGCAGATGGGTCGGGGCCTGGTCGGCGGGCAGCACCAGGTCGACGTACTTCTCGCCGAACAGCGTCTTGGGCAGCAGCCGGGCGACGATGTTGGTCGGGATGCGGGAGACCTTGTCGGGCTGCAGGGCCA
>JAYSQK010000461.1:0-1671 GCA_043721555.1 Frankiales bacterium | reverse complement strand
GCTTCGGCATTCCAGTACGGCTGCGCTCCGACGTTGATGCCGGCCACGATGACGTTGACCTCGCCACCGGCCTGGGTGAACGTGATGATCCGGCGCAGCGCCCTCGCCACCCAGTCCATGTTCTCGGTGCCGCTGTCCATCGAGATCCTGGCCCCGGAGGACAACGCGAACCACTCGACGGGCACACCCATCTGCTCGGCGAGATCGAGCGCGGCGATGATGAGGGCGCACTCCGGCTCGGCGACGGTGCCGAGCGCCTTGGTCGGGTCCCCGAACAGCGCCACCCTGGTCATACCCTCGGGGTAGCGCGCGGTTGGCGTCGTCACGACACCCGCCACGAGGCCCGCCCGGTTGCGCCCGGGCGCCCGGTCGACCGGTGCCAGCCGACCCTGCCCGTCGAGGTCGTACTCGACGAACGTGCCGCCCTTGCCCGCGAGCAGGGGCATGAGTTCGTACGGGTAAACCGCGCCGCGGGCCCGCGAACGCAGCACCTTCTGGGTGTACTCATCCAGCGGACGCAGCGGTTCGGTTGGCCGGTCGGTCACCGTCATCCCCACGCCCGCGCCGGGCCGGTAGGAAAAGCGCAGCGCCACGTCACGGGGCGGCATGCCCGGCTCCTCCTGCAGCCGTGACAGCAGCACGATCTCGTCCAGGCCCGCGCCGACGGTGAGCGCCGCCGTCGTACGAACGAAGCTCGCCACCTCCGACAGCGGCAACTCAATGGACGGCCAGGCGTAGAGGAAGATCCGGTTGTGGTCCAACCGCCGGTTCGCGCCGCGCTGTGACTGGGCCCGCCGGATGCCGTCGAGACAGGCCGCGAGCAACCGCTCCAGGGTCGGGAAGCCGATGATGTCGCCGGCCGCGTCCCGCAGCGGCGTCACGTCGCGCACCTCCGCCATCGCGATGAGGCGCTCGTCGGCCGGGTTCTCCTTGGCCACCAGGTGGAACAGGTAGGTGTCCTCGGCGGAGGCCAGCCGCACCCCGTCGAAGTTCTTCAGCCGCCACAGGTCGAGCCGCTGGCCGGTCAGCGGGTGCATGCCCCGGATGACCCGCTCCTCGAGGAGGCCATCGGCCGCGGGCCGGAACGTCAGGTGCTCGACGTCGCCACCGGGAGTGCAAACGGTCACCGTGACCCGGCGGCCGCGTCGCAGCGGCGGCACCGCCTCGAGCTGTTCGCGCAACTGCGCAGCCAGCTCGTCGGTGTCGGTGGGTCGATCCGGCCAGGACAGGTAGAGGTCGACGACCAGGTTCGGCGGGTCTTCCACCTCCTGCGCCAACGCAGCCAGTGAGGTCAGGGCCGGCGCCAGCCCAGCCATGTCGGTCATCAGCGCTACCAGGTGCAGCTGCTTGCCGCTCAGCTCGTAATCCCCTGTGACGCATGGGTTTCCGTCGAGGCGCCAGGACCGGACATGCTCGAGACTGCGCCGGCGGTAGTAGCGGCGGGTCAGCACCTCCAGGATCGGTTCGGGGCCGGTGCCGGAGGATCCGAACCGCTGGGCGAGCAGCCGGATCAACGGCTCCGGACTCGCGACCAGCGCGTCGATCCTGGTCATCTGCGTCGGGGTGTCGTCGTGCCCGGACAACTCGCCGAGCAGCCGCTCGGCCTCGTCGAAGACTGCCTGCCGGGCCTGTGCCACGAGCGGTTGCTCGAAGAAGCGGAACCGGACAGCG
>JAYSQK010000460.1:0-2243 GCA_043721555.1 Frankiales bacterium | reverse complement strand
GTCGTCGACGGCCAGCGCTGCGCCGAGATCGTCGGGGTCCAGCTCGTCCATCACGAACGCGAAATCACCGTCGGCCCAGCGCAACAAGTCGAACACGGCGTCGGTGGCCTGTTCCACCCCGTGCTGCCGGAGCAACTCGGCATCGAGCCGGCCGGTGTCGGCCAGGGCCCGCGCAAGACCGGTGTCGGGGGCGTCGCGGACCGCGGCGACCGCCTCAGCGAGGGCTTCGTCGTCGACGAGCCCGGCGCCGACGAGCCGGCGGCCGAGGGCCTGCCGGAAGACATCGGAGCGGGCGCCGGTGACAGCGCCGTCGCGCAGGTGGACGACGCCGTGCTCGGCGTCGCGACGCAGGTGCAGCGTGCCCGTCTTCTTCGTGTAGCTCAGCAGCTGGAAGATGTCGGGGAGGCTGAACGCGTCGAGCGTTCCCTCGAGCCTCATGGCAGTCCGATCGGGGTCAGGGTCGCTGGGTCAGGACCAGCCGGGGACGTCGATCGACGCTCCCGAGGTGGGCAGGACCGAGCCGGAGGGAGCGTACGAGGACCAGGCAGGCGCAGGTTCGGGGGCAGAGAGCGGAGCAGCGGGGGTGTCGAGCGGGTGCGGGTCGGCCGGCAGCGGCGGGACCGCCGCCAAGATGGGCTCGTGCAGACCTCGCATCGGTTCGGCGATGGCAACCGTGGGGACCGGTTCGGTCAGCGGCGGGGGCTCGGCAGCGAACTCGAGCTCGTCCTCGGCTCGCAGCACGTCGGCGACCGCGGCGGCGGCGCGCTTGACCTCGTACAACATCATGCCGACCTTGGCGCCCTTGGCGGCCACGGCGACCAGGACCGCCTCGTTGTCGGCGGAGATCAGAAAGACGGTGCCGCTCTCGCCCTCGATGTAGACCTGCGACAGCTCGCCGCGGCCCAGGCCCTGTGCGGCCCGTTCCCCCAGCGACAGCAGGGCGGCGCTCATCGCGGCGACCCGGTCCTCGTCCATCGACGGCGGCAACGCGGCGGCCATCGGCAGGCCGTCGAAGGAGACGACCGCGGCCGCCTCGAGCTCCGGCGTCTGTGCGAGCAGGCGGTGGATCGCCTGATCCAACCGGTCTGAACGGCTCCCCTGGTGCAGCTCTGACATGCCCTCGCCCCTTCTGACGCCGGCCGTACGCCCGGCCATCCTCTCCTTCGGCGCAGGTCAGGTCCGGCTTGAGTGCTGGCCCAGCGCAGCCCGCATGGCTTCGAGCGGGGCCGGCCGGCCGGTCATCAGCGCGACCTGCGCAGCCGCCTGGTGCAGCAGCATCACGGCCCCACCGACCACGGTGCCTCCTGCCCCGGCGTACGCCGAACCGAGCGCGGTCGGCCAGGGCGCGTAGACGACGTCGAGCAGCACCGGCAGCTGCCCGGACAGCACCAGCTGGCCGGCGAAGGTGTCCAGCGCGCCGGCGGGCGCCGTGCTGATGACGACGTCGACCGGGGCTGACAGCGTCTGCGGTTCGAGCGGCCCGAGCACCGGCTGGACGCCGAGCCGGGCGGCCGCTGCCAACAGCGGACCAGCGCGCCCGGCCGAGCGCACCAGCACGGTCGGCGCGGCGTCACCGAGGCGCTGCAGGGCCGCCAGCGCCGAGGCAGCGGTCGCGCCGCCGCCGAGCACCACCGACCGGGTGGCCGCAGTGACCCCGGCTTCCCGCAGCGCCTCGACAATGCCGTCGACGTCGGTGTTCTCGCCGCGCAGACCACCGTCGCGCCGGAGCACGGTGTTGGCCGCCCCGGTGCCCACGACCAGCTTGGAGACGACGTCCAGCAGCGGCAGCACGGTCTGCTTCAGCGGCATGGTCAGCGACAAGCCGGCCCAGCTGTCGTCCAGCGAGCCGAGGAACGCGGCGAGGTTCCCCGGCCGGACCTCGATCGCGTCGTAGGTCCAGGCCAGGCCCAGTGCGTCGTACGCCGCGCGGTGCAGGACCGGTGAGAGCGAGTGGCCGATCGGCGAGCCGAGGACGGCTGCCCGCACTAGTAGACCCCGTCGCGTTGTGCCTTTGCCTTGGCCGCGAGGAATGCTGGATAGGACGCCGTGAACAACGAGTGGCCCTGCTTGTCGATGGTGATGAAGTAGATGTAGTCGCCCTGCGCCGGGTGCAGGGCGGCTTGCAGGGCGGTGCGGCCGGGTGAGTTGATCGGGGTCGGCGGCAGGCCCTTGTTGCGGTAGGTGTTGTACGGCGAGGCCACCGCGATGTCGGCCTCGGAGAGGCGGGCCTTTTTCAGGACACG
>JAYSQK010000459.1:0-4166 GCA_043721555.1 Frankiales bacterium | reverse complement strand
GGCTCGAGCTGCCGGCGGCCCGCGAGCTGCCGACCCACACCGGGCTGGTCCTGCTCTCGCCGCGCGGCTCCGGCCTCGGCCGGGTCGCTGCCGACAAGTCGGTGCGCCTGGTCCGCGGCGACAAGGACGCCTTCGGCGTGCACGGCCGCTCCGCCGAGCAGCGGGTCGCCATCGAGCTGCTGCTCGACCCCGAGATCGGCATCGTCTCACTCGGTGGGCGCGCCGGGACCGGCAAGTCGGCGCTCGCGCTGTGCGCGGGGCTCGAGGCGGTGCTGGAACGGCGTACGCAGAAAAAGGTCGTCGTGTTCCGGCCGTTGTACGCCGTCGGCGGGCAGGAGCTGGGCTACCTCCCGGGTGACGCCGCCGAGAAGATGGGCCCGTGGGCGCAGGCCGTCTTCGACACCCTCGGTGCGCTCGTCGCCCCGGAGGTGGTCGAGGAGGTGATGGAGCGCGGCCTGCTCGAGGTGTTGCCGCTGACCCACATCCGGGGGCGCTCGCTGCACGACGCGTTCGTCATCGTCGACGAGGCGCAGTCGCTGGAGCGCGGGGTGCTGCTGACGGTGCTGTCCCGGCTCGGCCAGGGCTCCCGCGTCGTACTCACCCACGATGTCGCGCAGCGCGACAACCTGCGGGTCGGCCGGCACGACGGCGTCGCCGCGGTGATCGAGGCGCTCAAGGGCCACCCGCTGTTCGCCCACATGACCCTCACCCGGTCCGAGCGGTCCCCGATCGCCGCGCTGGTCACCGAGATGCTCGAAGACCTCCCGCTCTAGCGCCCCGCTGTCCCGCGGCCTCGCGCCTGCCCTGGCCCCTGACGCTGGCCGATCTTGACGAAATGGTCGGCGACACGCCGATGCTGGCGACCAGATCGTCAAGATCGCGGCTGGGTTGGGGCTGGGGCGAGGTCTGCGGGCTGGTGGGGCAGCCGGACCACGGCTGCGGGCTCTAGGGTGCGCGGCGTGGATGCACCTGCGATCAGTGCGCGCGGCCTGCGCCGGAGCTTCGCCGGCACCGACGCCGTGGCTGGGGTCGACCTCGACGTCGCCCCCGGCGAGGTGTTCGGCTTCCTCGGCCCGAACGGCGCGGGCAAGACGACGACGGTCCGGATGCTGTGCACCCTGCTGCCGCTGTCCGGCGGCTCGGCGACGGTGGCCGGGCACGACGTCACCGCCGAGTCGGCGGCCGTCCGCCGCAAGATCGGCGTGGCCCTGCAGGAGATCGGCCTCGATCCCTTGCAGACCGGCCGCGAGCTGCTCGAGCTGCAGGCGGGGCTCTACCGGGTGCCGAAGCCCAAGGAGCGCGCCGCGGAGCTGCTCGAGCTGGTCGGGCTGACCGAGGCAGCCGGCCGCCGGGTCAAGACCTACAGCGGCGGCATGAAACGCCGGCTCGACCTCGCCAGCGCGCTCGTGCACGCGCCCGAGGTGCTGTTCCTCGACGAACCGACGACGGGGCTCGACGTCACCTCCCGCATCACCGTCTGGGACGAGGTCCGCCGCATCAACGCGATGGGCACGACGATCTTCCTCACCACGCAGTACCTCGAGGAGGCCGACCAGCTCTGCCAGCGACTCGCCATCATCGACGGCGGCCGGCTCGTCGCCGAGGGCAGCCCGGACGCGCTGAAGCGCCAGATGGGGGCCGACGTCGTCACCATCGGCCTCGGGCGCGGCGGTCGCAAACAGGACCTCCGGGACGCCGTACGCGGGCTGGAGGGGGTCGATCACGTCACCGACAACGAGGCCGGCGTCGCGGTCTACGTCACCAACGGGGCCCGCGCCGTACCCGACATCGTCCGCGCGCTCGATGAGGCGGGGGTCGAGGTCGGCGCCATCTCGATCAGCCGGCCGACCCTCGACGACGTCTTCCTCGAAGCCACCGGACGGTCCCTGGAGGACACCGCGTGAACGACTTCCTGCTGCTGTCCCGGCGCGCCGTCAAAGAGATCGTCAAGCTCCCGGCGGCGACGCTGCCCGGCTTGTTCATCCCGCTGTTCTTCCTGGCGGTCAACCTCGGGCAGGTCTCCAAGACCTTCACGAGCGCGACGCCGTTCCTCAAGGGGCAGACCTACGTCGCGTTCCAGGTGCCGGTGTCGCTCGCCTTCGCGGTGGCGACCGCCACGAGCGGGCTGGCGCTGGTCACCGACATCGACCTGGGTTACTTCGACAAGCTGCTCGTGGCCCCGATCCGGCGTACCTCGATCGTGCTCGCCCGGCTCGCCGCGGATTTCGTCCGCGGGCTCGCGAGCTCCACGCTGGTGCTGCTGCTCGGCCTCGCCTTCGGGATGCGGATCAAAAGCGGACCCCTCGGCGCGCTGCTCATCGTGCTGCTGGCGGCGCTGTTCGGCGTCGCCTACGCCGGGATCGGCCAGACCATCGCGCTCAAGACCCGCAACGTCCAGACCACCAACGCCAGCTTCATCATCTTCTTCCCGCTGCTGTTCCTCACCCCCAACTTCGTGCCGTTCGAGCTGTTGAGCGAGCCGCTGCGCACCCTGGCCCGCTACAACCCGGTCAGCTACGTCATCGAGGGGCTCCGATCGCTGATCCTCGACGGTTTCGTCGCCAGCAAGCTGCTCGAGTGCTTCGCGGTGATCGTCGGTGCCGGCATCCTGCTCACCGGCCTGTCACTGCGCGCCCTCGCCAACTACGACAAGGACTGACCATCGGTACGCCGGGGCAGCGGCGCGGCTCGGGACGCGCCCCGCGGCGGGCGAATACGCTGGCCGGACCGTCCAGGACCGGGGGAGCCCGATGAAGCTGTCCGTGCTGATGCCCGCCTACAACGAGCAGGCCACGCTCGCTGCGGCCGTCAAGCGCGTGCTCGACGTGGATTACCCGTGCGAGATCGAGTTGGTCGTCGTCGACGACGGCAGCGCCGACCGCACCGCCGAGGTGCTCGCCGGGTTGCACGACCCGCGACTCGTGGTGCACCGGCACGCCGACAACCAGGGCAAGGGCGCCGCCATCCGCACGGCGGCTACCCGGGCCACCGGGGACTACCTGATCATCTGCGACGCCGACCTCGAATACGCCCCCGAGCAGATCCCCAGCCTGCTCGCACCCGTGCTCGCCGGTGAGGCCGAGATCGTCTACGGGACAAGGACGTTCGGCAGCCACACGGCGTTCTCGTTCTGGTACGTCATGGGCAACAAGGGCGTCACCCTGGCCGCCAATGTGCTCTACGACGCCTACATCAGTGACCTCGAGACGTGCTTCAAGCTGCTGCCGATCGCGCTCTACCGCGAGCTGGACATCCGCTCGGCCGGCTTCGGGATGGAAGCCGAAATCACCGCCAAGCTGTTGCGCCGCGGCCTGCGGCCCTACGAGGTGCCGATCAGCTACAAGGCGCGGACCCGGGCCGACGGCAAGAAGCTCACCTGGAAAGATGGCGTCGAGGCGCTGTGGATCCTGCTCCGGATCCGGCTGCGCCCCGCGCCGACTCGGTGAGCCGCACCGACCGACTGCGGCGTGCCTGGCCCGCGCTGATCTTCCTCGCCATTGCCATCGCGGTGCACGCACCAGCCTGGACCAACCCGTCCCGCCGGGCCTTCTGCGGTTGCGGTGACCTCGCCTTTGCGACGTGGTTCTTCTCCTGGACGCCGTACGCCGTGCTGCACGGCCACAACCCGCTGTTCACCGACTGGCTCAACCATCCCTACGGCGTCAACGTGATGTGGAACGTCAGCCTGCCGCTGCCGGGGCTGCTGATGGCACCGGTGACGCTTGCCTTCGGGCCGGTCGCGACCTACAACGTGCTGTCCGCGGTCGGCTTCTGGACGGCCGGCTGGGCGGCGTACGCCGTGATCCGCCGCTGGGCACCGTGGCGCCCGGCCGCCTTCGTGGGCGGGCTGCTGTTCCAACTCTCCCCGTTCATGATGGGTCAGCAACTCGGCCACGTGCACATGAACCTCATCGGCCTGGTGCCGCTGATGCTGCTCTGCCTCGACGAGTTGCTCGTCCGCCAAGGCGGTCGGGCCTGGCTGTGGGGGGCGCTGCTCGGTGCCCTCGCCGCGGCGCAACTGCTCACCGCCGAGGAGGTCCTCGCCGCCGCCGCCCTCGTCGGTCTCGTCGGCCTGCTCGTGCTCGTCCTGCTGCATCCCCGCCGGGTCACCGCAAAGGTCTCGTACGCCGGGACAGGCGCGCTCGCTGCGGTGGTCAGCTTCGCGG
>JAYSQK010000458.1:0-2701 GCA_043721555.1 Frankiales bacterium | reverse complement strand
GGCTGGACCAACGTGCCGGTGCTGGTGCTCTCGGCCCGCGAGGAGCAGGCCGAGAAGGTCGCCGCCCTCGACGCCGGGGCCGACGACTACGTCACCAAGCCGTTCGGGATGGATGAGCTGCTGGCCAGGCTGCGCGCCGCGGTACGCCGTACCGCCCCGACCGCCGGGGACCTGCCGATCGTGGTGACCAGCGACTTCACCGTCGACCTGGCTGCCCGCCGGGTGACCAGGGCCGGCGGTGAGGTCCGGCTCACCCCGACCGAGTGGCACCTGCTCGAGGTGCTCGTGCGCTCACCCGGCCGGTTGGTCGCCCAGAAGCAGTTGCTGCGGGAGGTGTGGGGCCCGGCGTACGAGACCGAGAGCCACTACCTGCGGGTCTACATCGCGCAGTTGCGCCGCAAGCTCGAACCCGACCCGGCGCACCCGGCGCACCTGCTCACCGAGCCGGGGATGGGCTACCGCTTCGAGCCGTGAGCCTGCTCAGCGCGCGCCGCGCCCGGGTTTCGCGGCGTACATCTGCCGGTCCGCCCGCCGCAGGATCGTCTCGGGATCGTGCTGGCCGACGCCATCGGGGTCGACGTCGGAGGTGGTGACACCGACCGCGGCGGTCAACAGCACCGTATGACCGTCCAGGGCGAACGGCTCGGCGGCGGCGTCGCGCAGACGGCCGGCGATGACCGCGGCCTGTTCGGTGTCGGTGTCCTCGCACAGGATCACGAACTCGTCACCGCCCAGCCTCGCGGCGGTGTCACCGGGCCGCAGGATCCCGCTGAGCCGTGCGGCCAGCTGTTGCAGGACGGCGTCGCCGGCGCCGTGGCCGTGCGTGTCGTTGACAGTTTTGAACTCGTTCAGGTCCATGAAGAACACGCAGGTCGGGTTCGAGCTGCGCCGGCTGCGGCCGAGCGCGTGCTCGAGCCGGTCCATCAACAGCGCCCGGTTCGGCAGACCGGTCAGCGGGTCGTGCAGCGCCCGATGGGTCAGCTCGGCCTCGAGGGCCTTGCGGTCGCTGATGTCCTGGATGTGCATGATCAGGTGGGCCGGGTGGCCCGGGGACTCAGGCACCCGGGAAGTGCTGACCTGCACCCACAGCGTCAGGTCGTCGGCACGGACGAAGCGGCACTCGTGTCCGAGGACGCGGGTGCCACCTCGCTGCATCGCCTCGCAATGCAGATGGGCCACCGGCAGATCCTCCGGATGTGTGACGTCGAAGAACGTGCCGCCCGCCAGCTCGCCCGGCGATCGCCCCAGCAAGGCGCCCAGGGCATCGTTGCAACTGATGATCACACCTGTCGGGGTGACCACCGCCATCCCGATCGGCGCGTTGTCGAATGCGCTCCGCAGGCTCGGTCCGCCGACCGGCTGCCCGCGTCGGTCCGGCCCGGCGCGGACCTGGTGCGGCCGGGCGGCAGCGCGCGGCTCCTGGGTGCCTTCACCTGACAACGTCCGCACACCCGGTTCTTCTGCTGGGGGGTCTCACCCGTCGGGAGTCTGCCTGACAGGTCGGCCGCGCGCAGGCGGTTCGCGGGACTGCCACCTGCCGAGCCGTCAGCGGGGGTCGACCCGGCGCAGGAACCCCCGGACATCGAGATGCTCGGACAGGCTGGGCAGATGGGTGTCGCAGGCCCCCCAGGTCTTCTCCCGGTCGGGCGTGTGCAGCGTCGGGTTGTTCCAGACGATCACGTGCCGGGCCACCTCCCGGCAGCCCTTGGCCGAGCAGATCGGCTCGTCGTCATCCACCCGGCAATCCTATGAGGACCACGCCCTGCCGGGCCCTGACCTCGACCTGCGTGCCCGACGCGATGCTGCCGGTGGCGTCGGCGACGTTGGTGATCGCGGGAAGCCCGATCTCGCGCAGGATGATCGAGCCGTGCGACAGGTCGCCGCCGGTCTCGACGACCACCGCCGCGACCAGGGCGAAGGTCGGGATCCACCCGGCGTCGACCGCTCTGGCGACGAGCACGGTGGCGGCGGGGTCCCACCCGTCGGGTAGCTCGGTCGACGGGGTGCGGAGCACCCAGGCCCGCCCCGTCACCGTGCCGGTGGTCAGGCCGAGGCCGCTCAGCCGGGCCCCGCCGCTGGGTGCCGAGCCGTTGGAACCGCGTCGCCACCGGTCGGTGTCCTCGCGGGCGCCGATCAGGTCGGGCGGATCCCACTGCTCCTGCCGGGCCCGCTGGGCCTGCCTGGCCGACCAGAAAGCTTCGTCGGGCCGCCAGCCGCGGTCGAGCTCGCGCACCTCCGCGGGGGTGAGCAGCCACGGCTCGACGGGGGTCAGCTCGACCAGTCGGCGGCGGAGCACGGCGAAGGTGCGCATCGCCTCGTCCCGCCAACGCTCCCGGGCCTGCACCGCGCGGTCGGCCTGCCACCACAGCGGCAGCGTGAGGACGCCGGCGACGGTCCGCGGGGGGAGCGCCGGCCGGGCGGTCGAGCCGGTGCCGGGCACGGGTGGCCGCTCGGTGAATCGCGGTTCGGCCAGGTCGCTCTCGTAGACGCCGCGGTGGCCGTGCCGGGTCAGCCAACCGGCCAGGGTCATCGCGCCCCGGCGTACGGCGTCGAGGTCGTCCCACATGACGGTGCCGGCGGACCGGCTCCGGGCGGCGTGCTGGTGCAGGGTGCCGGCCCGACGCAGGAGTGCCAGCGGCGGCCCGATGGCGGTCGACAGCGACATCATGCCGGTCACCAGGTGCACGTAGGCGTCACCAGC
>JAYSQK010000457.1:0-2173 GCA_043721555.1 Frankiales bacterium | reverse complement strand
ATGCCGACAGGGACGCAGCGGCGCTCGTGCCGGCTCCGGGCGAGCCGCCGGACACGTCGTACATCGCGGTGCCGTTGATGTCCTCCGGCGCGGTCGTCGGCGTGCTCGACCTGTTCGGTTCGGCCGCGACGGGCGGTTTCGACGAGCGCGATCTCGCCACGATCCGCACCTTCGCGAGCCAGGCCACGGTGGCCGTCGACAATGTCCTCCTCCACGAGGAGGCGCAGCGGCTCTCGATCACCGACGGCCTGACCGGCCTGTGGAACTACCGCTACTTCACGATGACCATCAACAAGGAGATCGAGCGGGCCACCCGGTTCGGGCGTCCGCTGGCGCTGCTGATGCTCGACCTCGACCATTTCAAAGCCGTCAACGACACCTTCGGCCACCCCCGGGGTGACGCGGTGCTGATCGAGCTGGCGGGGCGCATCCGCGGCCAGGTGCGCGAGGTCGACACGATCGCGCGCTACGGCGGTGAGGAAATCGTCGTCATCCTGCCCGAAACCGATGAGGGTGGGGCGGTGCAGGCGGCCGAGCGGATTCGCGAGGTCATCGGCGCCTCCCGTTTCGGCGGTCCGGCCGAGGAGGGGATCGGCGTCACCGTGTCGGTCGGTGTGGCGGTCTTCCCGCAGCACGGCGCCACACCGACCGCGCTGCTGAGCCGGGCCGACGAGGCGCTCTACGACGCGAAGCGGGCCGGTCGCGACACCTGGCGGGTCGCCGCGGGCGCGCCCGCGGCTGAGGGGCGGCATTAGGGTTCTGGCCATGCCGTCCCAGCCCGCGACGCGGATCACCAAGGCCGTCATCCCCGCGGCCGGCCTCGGCACGCGCTTCCTGCCGGCCACCAAGGCCTCGCCCAAGGAGATGCTGCCGGTCGTCGACAAACCGGCCATCCAGTACGTCGTGGAAGAGGCCGCCCGGGCTGGTCTGGACGACGTCCTGCTCATCACCGGGCGCGGCAAGCGGGCCCTCGAGGACCATTTCGACCGGGTGGTCGAACTCGAGCAGATGCTGCAGGAGAAAGGCGATCTCGCAAAGCTGGCGCTGGTGCGCGAGGCCAGCGAGCTGGCGACCATCCACTATGTCCGGCAGGGCGACCCGCGGGGGCTCGGCCATGCCGTCCTCGCCGCGGCGCAGCACGTCGGCGACGAGCCGTTCGCGGTCCTGCTCGGCGACGACCTGATCGACCCGCGCGACGCGCTGCTGACCACGATGGTCGAGGTGCAGCGGCGCGAGGGTGGCAGCGTCGTCGCCCTCATGCAGGTGCCGCACGAGAGCATCGGCCTCTACGGGTGCGCGGCCGTCGACGGTGGAGGCGATGTGGTGCGGATCACCGGTCTGGTGGAGAAGCCGCCGGTCGACGAGGCCCCGAGCGACCTCGCCGTGATCGGTCGCTACGTCCTGTCCCCGACGGTCTTCGAGGTGCTTCGCCGGACCCCGCCGGGACGCGGTGGCGAGATCCAGCTCACCGATGCGCTGCAGGAGCTCATCGCGGTCGAGCCGGTGCACGGCGTCGTGTTCCGCGGTCGCCGCTACGACACCGGTGACCGGCTGGACTACCTCAAGGCGGTCGTGCAGCTGGCTGCCGGTCGCGAGGATCTCGGGCCGCCGTTCGTCGCGTGGCTCACGACCTGGCTGCAGGAACGCCGATGAGGACCGTTGACGAGCACCTGACCGAGGTGCTGAGTGTCGTCGGGCCGTTGGCCCCCCTTGAGATGGGGCTGCTCGATGCGCACGGCTGCGTCCTCGCCGAGGACGTCCATTCGGCCGGGTCGCTGCCGAGCTTCGACAACGCCTCGATGGACGGCTACGCCGTACGCGTCGCTGATCTCGAGCACGTGCCGGTGACCCTGCCGGTGACCGGCGACGTCGCCGCCGGCCCCGCCTCCCCGCTGCGGGTGCAGCCCGGGCTGTGCGTCCGGATCATGACCGGCGCGGTGCTGCCGGCCGGCGCGGACGCCGTCGTACCGGTCGAATGGACCGATGGCGGCATTGCCCAGGTCCGCATCGACCGCCGTCCCGACCTCGGCGCCCACATCCGCCGGATCGGTGAGGACGTCACCGCCGGCGAGCTGGTCCTCGCCAACGGCAGCCACCTCGGGTCGTCCCAGATCGGCCTGGCTGCGGCGATCGGTCGCTCCCGGCTGGTGGTCCGGCCACGGCCGCGGGTCGT
>JAYSQK010000456.1:0-1880 GCA_043721555.1 Frankiales bacterium | reverse complement strand
CGCTCGTCGTAGGTGCCCGACAGCAGCCCACTGGCCAGCGGCACCCGGGCGACGATGCCTACCCCCGCGGCGACGGCCGCGGGCAGCACCCGCTCGAGCGGTTTACGCCGGAAGACGTTGAGGATGATCTGCACACTCGCCACGCCAGGACGCGAGATCGCCTTCAGCGCCTCGTCAACGGTCTCGACCGAGACGCCGTACGCCGAGATGTCGCCCGCTGCCACCAGCGTCGCCAACGCGTCGAAGACCTCGTCGTCGGCATAGACCGGCGAGGGCGGACAGTGCAGCTGCACGAGGTCCAGCGTCTCGACACCCAGATTGCTCCGGCACCGGTCGACCCAGCCACGGAGCCGCACCAGCGTGTACGCCGCGGCAGTGTGCGGGTCGGCGCGCCGGCCCACCTTGGTGGCAACGGTGAGTCCGGCATCGGGCCGCTCCCGCAGCAGCCGGCCGATCAGCTGTTCGCTGCGCCCGTCGCCGTAGACGTCGGCGGTGTCGAGCACGGTGACTCCCGCGTCCACGGCGGCATGCAGCACCGACATCGCGTCGTCCTCGCTCACCGCGCCCCAGTCGGCACCGAGCTGCCAACAGCCCAGCCCCACCACCGACACGTCACGTCCAGTCCGACCAAGCCTGCGCTGCTCCACCCCCAGACCCTAGATCCAGGTGTGCCGGGACAGCCCTACGCTGACGGCCGGGAGGTGCCGATGAACGACGACCTGCTGCGGGGCTGGGCCGAGACCCTCGGTGGATCAGCCGATGTCGAGTCCGCCGGGCGGGACCTGCTCGACCGCTGGGCCGAACCACACCGGCGCTACCACACCACCCAGCACCTGCGGGAGGTGCTGGCAGCCCTCGACCTGCTCAGCGCAGGCGCCGACGTGCCGGTCGCGGTGCGTTGCGCGGCGTACTGGCACGACGCCGTCTACGACCCGACCGCACCGGACAACGAGCGGCGCAGCGCGGCCCTCGCCAGTACCGCGCTCGGCCGGCTCGGGCTGGCGCCCCAGGTGATCCGCGAGGTCGGTCGGCTGATCCTGCTCACCACCAGCCACGCGCCGGCGCCTGACGACGAGCCGGGCGCCCTGCTCTGCGATGCAGACCTGGCCGTGCTCGCGGCCACCGAGGAGCGCTACAACGCCTATGCAGTCGGGGTTCGCGCCGAGTACGCGCACCTCAGCGACGAGGCCTTTCACCGCGGCCGGGCAGCCGTCCTGGCCGCGCTGCTGGATCGACCGCAGCTGTTCAGCACCGTCGAGGGCCGCCGGCGGTGGGAGTCGGTCGCCCGGAAAAATCTGCACGGTGAGCTCGACCGGCTCACCGGGCCTTCGGTCGGCGAAGGCCAGCGGCCGTGAGCCGGCTGAGCAGCTCGCGCACCGACACCTGTTCCGCACCGAGCTCGACGGCGAGCGGCCGCAGGGCGGACGGGATGTCGTAGTGATCGCCCTGGAAGACACGGCGCGGCACCCCGAGGCGGCCCGCGAACTCGTGCAGCTCGTCGTAGGACGCGTCGCTGACCAGATGCGCCCACCGCTGCCCGCGCCACGGCCAGACCGCTGGATCCACGAGCACGGCCACGGGGTCACGGTAGGCGAACCGGGGATACGCAACTGGCCAACCGGCTAGGAGTCCCCATCCGGCGGCTTCGGCCGTGCCGTGTCATCGCTCGTTGGCTTCCCGTCGCCGGAGGAGCCGCCATCCGACGAGCCGCTGGGGTCGTCGGATCGCTCGGGCCGCGGTGACGCCGTTTCGTCGTTGCCGTCCACCTTCGGCTTGACCCGTTGGTGGCCCCCGGTGTCGTCCTTGGTCGTGACCCGGCCGCCGGAGGAATCGCGAGGGCCCTCGGTGGCGCCGGTCCCACGGCTGCCGGTGACCGCGGG
>JAYSQK010000455.1:0-2444 GCA_043721555.1 Frankiales bacterium | reverse complement strand
GCCGCCGCCAAGACGTTGCCGGACGCCGGGAAGGCTCCGTCGCCGGGGCCGTCGAGGTCGCCGACGACGCCGCCGGCCTCGGCCACCAGCAGCAGCCCGGCGGCGGCGTCCCACGGCTGCAGGCCCGGCCCCCACGAGGCGTCCGCCCGGCCGGTGGCGACCTGCACCAGCGCAAGCGCGGCGCTGCCGGACCGACGTACGTCGCGCAGCTGCGGCACCACCAGCTCGAACAGCCGCCCGGCCAGCGGTCGGTGGGCCCCCCGCCCCAGGCCCACGTCAGCGACCACGTGACGCAGCGAGCTGGTGGCGCGGACCTGCACGAGCCGGCCGTCGCTGCGGGTGCCACCGCCGAGCCGGGCCCCGGTCGCCCGGCCGGTGGCCGGCTCGGTGACGACCCCGGCCAGCACCGCACCGGAGTCGGCGTCGACGGCCGCGACGCTCACCGTCCAGTCGTCCCGGCCGTAGACGTAGTTGGTGGTGCCGTCGATCGGATCGACGAGCCAGCGGACCCGGTCGGCCGACGTGGTCGGATCCGTCGTGCCGGCCTCCTCGCCGGTGACGGCGTCCTGCGGTCGCCGGCGGGCCAGGACATCGCGGGCGGCTTGCTCGGCGTCGCGGTCGGCCTGGCTCACCAGATCGCCCGGGCCGGTCTTTTCCTGCACCAGCAGGCCCGTCCGCTCCCGCCAGGCGAGCGCGGCGGCGCCGGCGGCCCGGGCCACGTCGTACGCCGTGTCGAGGAGCTCCTCGAGCAGCTCGACCGGACGCGGGCTCACCGGCGGTCCAGGACCAGCCAGGCGCCGTCGGCGTCGGCCAGCGAGACCTGCCAGCCGGTGCGCCGGCCGCGTTCGGCCAGGCCGGCCAGATCGAAGACCTGCAGGTGGCCGAACAGCGGATCGGGCCGTGCCTCGATCGGGACGGCTACCACGACCCGGCGGTCGGCCACCCGCAACGCCTCGCGGAGCAGCCGTTCGGACGCCGGCCGGTCCAGGTGCTCCAGGACGTGCAGGACCAGCACCGTCGAGACGGCCCGGTCGCGTAGGGGCAACTGCGTGCCGTCGGCGCACACGACGCTGATCGACCGGCCGAGCCGCCTGGCTTGCCGGGCGGCCAAGGTCGCGGCCGCCGGTGACAACTCTGCGGAGAACAGCGCGGGAGCGCCGGGGCGGGCGGCCCAGGCGAGCGGCAGGAACCCGAAGCAGGTGCCGACGTCCAGCACGGAGCTGCCGCGCGCCAGGGTGGCCGCCCGCGCCCAGATCCGGCTGAACGTCGCGATGTTGCCGGCGCCGGCCGCGGCTCCCCACTGCCCCTCGACCCGGGCCAGGGTGTTGTCGTAGAAGGCGTCCCAGGCCCGATCCGGCTCGCGGTGAGCGGCCTCGACCAGCGCTACGAAGGCCGCCTCGAAGGCGGCCAGGTCGGCCGGTGGCGGGCCGTGCAATCCGGCGGCGATGGCGTCGCCCAGATCGGCATCGAGTCCAGCCGGCGGATGGGTGGCGGGCGACGTCATGCCAGCACGTCGGCCAGTGCGCGCACGGTGCTGTCCAGGCCCTCCACGTCGCGGACCACTTCGACCCGGTCGCACAGCCGGGCGTACGCCGGCAGGTCGCACGAGCCGAGCGACCAGGAGTAGCGCGGTTCGGGTGACAGCCAGACGAGCCGGCGGCACTGCCGGCGCACCTGTTCGAGGGCCTCGAGCCCGGGGTCCTTGCCGCCGCTTCGCCCGTCGCCGAGCACCAGCACCGTCGTACGCCGGGTCACGGTCGACAGGTGGTCGGCGGCGAAGGCTTCGAAGACCGCGCCGTAGTCCGACGATGCGTCGACGTCGAGCAGGTCGTTGCCGAAGATGAGCCCCAGCGCGTCCTCGAGCCCGTGCGTCTCGAAGGTCGCCGTCACGTCGGCGAGGGTGTCCACGAAGGCGAAGGTGCGCACCCGCGGGAACATCCGCTGCAGGCCGTGCACCAGGTGGAAGGTGAAGCGGGCGCTGTTGCGCACCGACATGCTCGCGTCGGCGAGCACGACCAGCCGCGGCTTGTCCTCCTTGCGCTGGGTGGTGACCGGCAGGAAGGGCACCCCGTCGAAGCGCATGTTGCGGGCCATCGTGCGACTGACGTCGATGCGGCCGGTCGCCGCCGGCCGTTTGCGATGCGTCAGCGCACCTTTGACCGAGCGGCCCAGCCGGCTCAGGACTTCTTCGAGGTCGCGTCGCTCCCGCTCGCTGATGCGCTCGCGGAACACCGGTGACGCCTCGGAGGTGTCGACCTCGAGACCGAGGGCCAGGAACCGTTCGAGATGGCGCTTGAGCCGCTCGGGCAGGTCGGCGACGAGGCCTTCGAGGTCCACGCCCCGCAGGTGCTCCGGGATGGGGGAGTCGTCCTGCTGGGCCAGCAGCTGGTCGAGCGCCATGCCCTCAGCAACGGACAGCTCCGCGTCGACCTGCGTGGCACCGG
>JAYSQK010000454.1:0-3426 GCA_043721555.1 Frankiales bacterium | reverse complement strand
GCGCCCGGTCAACCGGGCCGGATGCCCTACTGGAAGGGCGATGCACCCGGCCGCCCGATCGAGCTCGGCCGGGCTCTGGGCGCGTTCCTGCGGGAGCTGTCGGCCCTTGACGACGAGGGCCAGCAGGAGCGGCTGCAGGTCGCCGGCCTGGATGCCTGCGCCTCGCAGAACCTGCTGGCCTATCTCGCCGAGCAGCGCGCGGCCACCGGCGTGTTGCCGGATGACCGGACGATCCTGGTCGAGCGGTTCCGCGACGAGCTCGGCGACTGGCGGCTCGCGATCCACTCGCCGTTCGGCGCCCAGGTCAACGAGCCGTGGGCGCTCGCACTGACCGCGCGGTTGCGCGAGACCTACGGCGTCGACGTGCAGTCGATGCACGCCGACGACGGCATCGTGCTGCGGTTGCCGGAGACCGAGCAGGCCCCGGACGGCGCGATGGCCGTCTTCGAACCGGAGGACATCGAACCCGCCGTCCAGGCCGAAGTCGGCGGGTCGGCGCTGTTTGCCAGCCGCTTCCGGGAGTGCGCGTCCCGGGCTCTACTGCTGCCGCGACGCAACCCGACCCGGCGTACCCCGTTGTGGCAGCAGCGCCAGCGGGCCGCGCAACTGCTGTCGGTCGCGTCGCAGTACGCCACCTTCCCGATCGTGCTCGAGACGATGCGGGAGGTGCTGCAGGACGTCTTCGACGTGCCTGGTCTGGTCGACCTGATGCAGGACGTGCAGGCCCGCCGGGTGCGCCTGGTCGAGGTCGAGACGACGCAGCCGTCGCCGTTCGCGAGGTCATTGCTGTTCGGCTACATCGGCGCCTTCATGTACGAAGGTGATGCGCCGCTGGCCGAGCGGCGGGCCCAGGCGCTGTCGCTCGACTCCGCCCTGTTGGCAGAGCTTCTCGGCCAGGCCGAGTTGCGCGAGCTGATCGACGGCGACGCCCTCGCCGAGGTGGAGGCCGAGGCGCAGCTGCTGACCGAGCAGCGCCGCGCCACCGACCTGGAGGGCACCGCCGACCTGCTCCGGCGGCTCGGCGACCTGACCACCGCCGAGGCGATCGCCCGCGGTGCGACCGCGGCCTGGTTGGCAGGGTTGGAGGATGCCCGCCGGGCGATCCGGGTGCGCATCGCCGGTGAGCAGCGGTGGGCGGCGATCGAGGATGCCGGCCGGCTGCAGGACGCGCTCGGCACGGCGCTACCGGTCGGGGTGCCCGAGACGTTCCTCGAACCCGTCCGTGACCCGCTGGGCGACCTGGTGTCGCGGTTCGCCCGGACCCACGGGCCGTTCCATCCACTGCAGGTCGCGCAGCGGTTCGGCCTCGGGGTGGCAGTCGTCGACGCGGCACTGGCCCGGCTCAGTGCCTCCGGTCGCGTCGTACACGGGGAATTCCGCCCTGGCGGCTCGGGTCTGGAGTGGTGCGACGCCGAGGTGCTCCGCTCACTGCGCCGCCGGTCGCTGGCCAAGCTGCGCAAGGAGGTCGAGCCCGTCCCTCCCGAGGCGCTCGCCCGTTTTCTGCCGCAGTGGCAGGGCCTCGGCGGCTCGGCCGGCCGCGGCGCCGACGGGCTGCTGCGGGCGATCGAGCAGCTGCAGGGCGCCACCGTCCCAGCGTCCGCACTCGAGTCGCTCGTGCTCCCCAGCCGCGTTGCGGGCTACACCCCCGCCATGCTCGACGAGCTGACCGCGGCCGGCGAGGTGCTCTGGGCCGGTCAGGGCTCGCTGCCCGGCAACGACGGCTGGGTCACTCTGCAGCCGGCCGACAGCGCCGAGCTCGTCCTGCCGCCGGTCGGCGAGCTCAGCAGCACCCCGCTGCACGACAGCGTGCTGGCCGCGCTCGAGGGCGGCCAGGCGCTGTTCTTCCGGTCACTGTCGGATCGGGTGTCATCCACCGACGATATGGCGCTGCAGCAGGCGATCTGGGACCTCGTCTGGGCCGGGCACCTCACCAACGACACGCTCTCGCCATTGCGTGCGCTGCTCGGCGCAGGTCGCACCACGCATACCGCCAAGCGTGCGCCGGGACGTCAGCGCAGCCGCTACGGCCGACCCGTCATGCCGACGCGCACCGGGCCGCCGACGATGGCGGGACGCTGGTCCCGGCTGCCGGACCGCGACACCGATGCCACCCGGCGCACGCACGCCCTCGCCGAGGCGCTGCTCGACCGGCACGGCATCGTCACCCGTGGCGCTGTCATGGCCGAGCGTGCCCCCGGCGGCTTCGCGGCCGTGTACGCCGTCCTGAAGGCGTTCGAGGAAGCCGGCCGGGTCCGCCGGGGCTACTTCGTCGAGGGACTTGGAGCCTCGCAATTCGCCGCACCCGGCGCAGTGGACCGGATGCGGGCGCTCGCAGCCGTCCGGCCGGTCGAGGACGAGCCGCTCTGGAGCACGCCCGTGCCCGGCGGCTGGGACACCTCGCGGCAGCGCAAGCGACGCGACGACGCCCGTGCGGTCGTCGTCGCAGCCACCGACCCCGCCAATCCGTACGGCGGGGCACTGGCCTGGCCGGTCCGCGACGACGAGCGCGGCCACAAACCGGCCCGCAAGGCCGGGGCCCTCGTGGTGCTCGTCGACGGCTCGTGCGTGCTCTACGTCGAACGGGGGGGCAAGACGCTGCTGTCGTTCACCGACGAACCGGCCCGCCTGACCCCGGCCGTCGACGCATTGGCGCTCGCCGTCCGCGACGGCGCCCTCGGCAAGCTCACGGTCGAGAAGGCCGACGGCGAACCGGCACTCACCTCGACCCTCGGGCTGGCGCTGGAGGAGGCGGGGTTCCGGCCGACCCCGAGGGGTTTGCGGCTGCGCGCCTAACCGGCCGAACGCCTGCGTATCTGGCGACCGACCACGGCCTGTCAGCGACCAGCCCACCGGCCCGACAGGCCGAAGCCCGGCAACACTTGCCAGGCCAGATTGCCTACGCGGCCGGGCTTCTCCTCCGTCAAAACTGTCGGACCTCCGTTCTAGTGTCGAGTCATGAGCAGCACCCGTCCGCCGGTCGAGGCGCTGTCGGCTGAGCGCCTCGAGGCCTGGATCAAGCGGGCTGATGGCCTGTTTGTCACAGCGAGTGCGCGGGTGGTCCTCGACGGGATCGCAACCTGGCAGCGTCTGTCGGATCTGGCGTCCGCCGGCCAGTGCCGGCCGATCGTCGCCACCTGGAACCGTGTGGGGTCCCGGCAACCCTCCCGCCGAACGCCGGCCCACGTGGCGACCAACCAATGCTTGTCAGCGACCGACCGACCGACCCGGCACTTGCGAATCGTTGTTTCGCCTCCGGTGCCAGATTGCCTACGCGGCCAGGCTTCACCTCCATCAAAACTGTCGGACCTGCGTTCTCGTGTCGGGTCATGAGCAGCACCCGTCCGCCGGTCGAGGCGCTGTCGGCTGAGCGCCTCGCGGCCTGGATCGAGCGGGCTGATGGCCTGTTTGTCACAGCGAGTGCGCGGG
>JAYSQK010000453.1:0-14203 GCA_043721555.1 Frankiales bacterium | reverse complement strand
GCCGACCTCGACGGCGACGTCGCACTCGTCACGGGTGACCTGTCGTCGCTGGCCTCGACCCGAACCCTCGCCGGGCAGCTCCGCGAGCACGGGCCGCTGGACGTGCTGGTGCACAACGCGGGGGTCTGGCTCCGCGACGGCGGCCCGTCAGTCACCGGGGACGGCTTCGAGACCACCTTCGCCGTCAACGTGCTCGCGCCGCACCTGCTCACCTCGCTCGTGGCGGACCTGCTCACCGACCGGCTGCTGTGGCTCGGCTCGGGTCTCGCGGCGTCCGGCCGGCCCAAGCCCACCGCGCTCGGGGCCAGCCGCGAACCGAGGCAGGCGTACGCCGACAGCAAGGCCTGCGACGTGGCCCTCGCGATCGGCTGGGGCCGCCGGTTGCCGGGGATCACCTCGGCGGCGATCGACCCGGGTTGGGTCAAGAGCAAGCTGGCCGGCCCCGGCGCCCCGGGCTCGACCGAGCAGGGCGCCGACACGGTGGCCTGGTGCTGCACCACCGGGCAGCTCGCGACCGCGTCGTACTGGAAGGACCGGGCGCCGACGCAGGTGCCGGGGCGGCTGCGCGACGCCGGCCTGCAGGACGCGGTACTCGAGCAGTGCGACCGACTGGCCGGTCTGGCCGCTCCTGGCAGACTGACCAGATGAGGATCGTGGCGCTCGCCGGCGGCATCGGGGGCGCGCGGTTCCTGCGCGGTCTGCAGCACGCCGTCCCCGACGTGCCGCTCACCGTCGTCGTCAACACGGCCGACGACATCAGCCTGTACGGCCTGCGGATCTGCCCCGACCTCGACACCGTGATGTACACCCTCGGCGGCGGCATCGACGAGGAACGCGGCTGGGGCCGTCAGGACGAGACCTTCACCACCAAGAGCGAGCTGATGGCGTACGACGCGCCGGCCGCCTGGTTCGGGCTCGGCGACCGCGACCTGGCCACCCACCTGGTCCGCCGGCAGATGATGGACGCCGGCTTCCCGCTCAGCGCGGTCACCGCGGCCCTGTGCGAGCGGTGGCAGCCGGGGGCGACCTTGCTGCCGATGAGCGACGACCGGGTCGAGACGCACGTCTCGGTCGACCTGCCGGGTGGCCGGCGGGCGATCCATTTCCAGGAGTGGTGGGTCCGGCACCGGGCGGCGCTGCCGGCGCAGGCCATCGTCGCCGTGGGGGCCGAGACCGCGACCCCGGCGCCCGGGGTGCTCGACGCGATCGATGGCGCCGACCTCGTGCTGCTCCCCCCGAGCAATCCGGTGGTCAGCATCGGCACGATCCTGCAGGTGAAAGGGATCCGCGAGGCACTCGAGGGCAAGCGGGTCGTCGGGCTGTCGCCGATCGTCGGTGGCGCGCCGGTTCGGGGGATGGCCGATGCGTGCCTCGCCGCGATCGGGGTCGAGACGAGCGCCGAGGCGGTCGGGCGGCACTACGGCAGTGCGCTGCTCGACGGCTGGCTCGTCGACACCGGCGACGCGGGGGCGACCGTGCCCGGGGTCGAGGTGCGGGCCGTACCCCTGCTCATGCACGACCTCGAGGCGACCGCGGCGATGGCCAGGGCGGCGCTGGACCTCGCCGGTGTCTGACGGCTACGTCGTCCTGCCGGTCCGCGGTCTGCCCGATGTGCGCCCCGGCGACGATCTCGCCGCCATGCTGGCCGAGCAGATCGCTCTGCAGGACGGCGATGTCGTCGTGGTGACCAGCAAGGTGGTGAGCAAGGCCGAGGGTCGCCTGCTGCCCGCTGGGGACGACCGGGAGGCCACCCGCCTGCGGGCGGTGGACGCCGAAACGGCCCGCGTCGTCGCCAGGCGCGGCGCGACGACCATCGCCGAGACCCGACACGGGTTCGTCATGGCCGCGGCCGGGGTCGATGCCAGCAACGTCCGGCCGGATGAGATCGCCCTGCTACCAGTTGATCCCGATGCCAGCGCCCGGCGGCTGCGCGACGGTCTGCGCCGGCTGACCGGTTGCACAGTCGCCGTTGTGCTGAGCGACACGATGGGCCGGGCCTGGCGGGTCGGGCAGGTCGACCAGGCCATCGGCAGCGCGGGCCTCGCCCCGGTGAGGGACTCGCGCGGCACCAGCGACGCGTTCGGGCAGGTCCTGGTGGTCACCGAGATCGCGGTGGCGGACGAGCTGGCGAGCGCAGCGGAACTGGTCAAGGGCAAGGCGGACGGGGTCGCCGCCGCCGTCGTACGCGGGCTGGCCCTGCCCGACGACGGTCGCTGCGCGTCGGCACTGGTGCGGCCGGCCGGAGAGGACTTGTTCCAGTTGGGCACCGCCGAGGCCCGGCAGGAGACCGTCGCGCTGCGGCGCACCGTCCGGGCCTTCACCGGGCAGCCGGTCGACCGGGCCACGGTGCTGCGCGCGGTGGCGGCGGCCGTCACGGCCCCGGCGCCGCACCACACCACGCCGTGGCGGTTCGTCCTGCTCGAACAACGCCGGACCGAGCTGCTCGACGCGATGGCCGCCCAGTGGGCCAGCGACCTGCGGGCCGACGGGTTCTCGGACGACAGCATCGACAAACGGCTGCGGCGAGGCGATCTGCTGCGCCACGCGTCGTACGTCGTCGTGCCCTGTCTGGTCCGCGACGGCGCGCACGACTACCCCGACGCCCGCCGCAGCGCGGCCGAGGAGCGGCTGTTCGTCGTCGCCGGGGGCGCAGCGGTCGAGAACCTGCTGGTGCAGCTGGCCGCCGAGGGCCTGGGGAGCGCATGGGTCAGCAGCACGATGTTCTGCCCCGAGGTCGTCCGCGAGGTGCTCGACCTGGACTCCAGCTGGGAGCCGCTGGGCGCCGTCGCCGTGGGGCATCCGGCCGGACCGCAACCGGACCGGCCCGGCCGGGACCCGGCCGACTTCGTGCTGCTGCGCTGAGTCAGTGCCGCCGGTGGTCCTGCACCGTCAGCTTCGGGCCGAAGCGGGGCTTGGCGAACCCGCTCAGCTCGAGCAACCGGACCACCCGGTAGCGGTGCGGGCGCCACGGCTCGAGCAGCGCCACCATGGCGTCGTCGTCGACCGGCCGGCCGAGCAGGGCCCAGCCGACGAACTGGGAGAGGTGGTAGTCGCCGACGCTCAGCGCATCGGTGTCGCCGAGGGCCCGCTGGGCGATCTCGGCGGCGGTCCAGGCCCCGATCCCGGGAACGGCCCGGAGCCGTTCGGCGGCATCTCCCGGCGCCAGGTCGGTCGCCTGTTCGAGCCGCTCGGCGACCCGGGCGGCCAGGCACACGGTGCGGCTGCGTTGGGGGTCGACGCCCGCCCGGTGCCACTCCCACGACGGGATGTGCCGCCAGGTCTCCGGCGCCGGCGGGACCCGCATGCCGGTCGGGGCCGGGCCGGGCGCCGGTTCGCCGTACCGGCGGACGAGCAGCGCGAACGACCCGCGGGCCTGTTTGCCGGTGACCTTCTGCTCCAGGACGGCGGGCACGAGCGCCTCGAAGACCCGACCGGTGCGCGGGATACGCAGCCCCGGGTGGCGGGCATGGCTCGCGGCGAGCAGCGGATGCGCAGGGTCGAAGCCCTCACCCAGGTCGCGCCCGCCGAGCAGATCAGCGAGCCCAGCAAGCACCCGCTCCGAGCCGGGACCCCATGCTGTGCAGGCGATCTCGTGCAGACCCCGCTGCTCGAGCCGGTAGGTCGCCGGCCCGTCGACGGTCCGCGTCGTACGCCACAGCGCCCCAGCTGGATCGACGGCGTACGTCGGGTCGGCCCGTCCCCTGGACAACGGCGAGAGGGTGCGCCGCACATCGACCGGTTGCCGGGGCCGCCAGACCGTCGCAACCGCCAGCACCGGTCCAGGCTACGGTGCATCCCGTGGACAAGGTCGTCGGATCGGCTGCTGAAGCAGTTGCGGGCATCGTCAGCGGCGCGTCCCTGGCTGTCGGTGGGTTCGGGCTGTGCGGGATCCCCCAGGCCCTCATCGATGCGGTGCTCGCCACGGACGCCACCGACCTGGAGACCGTCAGCAACAACTGCGGCGTCGACGAGTGGGGGCTGGGCTCGCTGCTGCGGGCGAAGCGGATCCGGCGGACCACCGGTTCCTACGTCGGGGAGAACAAAGAGTTCGAGCGGCAGTTCCTCGCCGGCGAGCTCGAGGTGGAGCTGGTGCCGCAGGGCACCCTGGCCGAGCGACTGCGCGCCGGGGGCGCCGGCATCCCCGCCTTCTACACCCCCGGCGGCGTCGGCACGCAGGTCGCCGAGGGCGGCCTGCCGCTGCGGTACGACGGGTCCGGGGGCATCGCGCTGGCGAGCGAACCCAAGGAGGTGCGCAGCTTCGACGGGGCCGACTACGTGCTCGAACGGGCGATCCGCACCGACTTCGCCCTTGTGCACGCCAGGTACGGCGACCGGCACGGCAATCTGGTCTATGAGAAGTCGGCCGCCAACTTCAACCCGCTGTGTGCCGCCGCCGGTCGGGTCACGATCGCCGAGGTCGAGGAGCTGGTCGAGCCGGGCGAGCTCGACCCGATGCTCGTGCACACACCGGGGATCTTCGTCCAGCGCGTCGTGCAGGTCAGCGCGGAGAAGCGGATCGAGAAGCGGACGGTGCAGCGTGCTGACGCGTGACCAACTCGCCGCCCGGGTGGCCCGCGAGCTGACCGACGGGCAGTACGTCAACCTCGGGATCGGTCTGCCGACCCTGGTGCCGAACTTCGTCCCGGCCGACGTGCACGTCGTCCTGCACAGCGAAAACGGGGTGCTCGGGGTCGGCCCCTACCCGGCCGAGGATGCGGTCGACCCGGATCTGATCAACGCCGGTAAGGAGACGGTCACGGTCCTGCCCGGTGCGTCGTACTTCGACTCGGCGACCTCGTTCGCGATGATCCGCGGTGGGCACGTCGATGTCGCCGTGCTCGGCGCGATGCAGGTCAGCGAGCGGGGCGACCTGGCCAACTGGATGATCCCCGGCAAGATGGTCAAGGGCATGGGCGGCGCGATGGACCTCGTGCACGGCGCGAAGCGGGTCATCGTGATGATGGAGCACGCCGCCCGCGACGGATCGCCAAAGATCGTCCGTGAGTGTTCGCTGCCCTTCACCGGCCGGGCCTGCATCGGGCGGATCATCACCGATCTGGCCGTGATCGACGTGCAGCCAGTGGGTCTCGTGCTGCGCGAGCTCGCCCCCGGTGTCAGCCTCGACGACGTACGGGCCGTCACCGAGCCCGAGTTGGTGGTCGCGCTGGCGGGCGAGGGCCGTTCGGGCTAGTCAGGCCTGCCGGGTCGCGACCGATGCCCTCGATATGGACCGCGTGTACCGATGACAGCCCAGACCACCCCCGGCGAGCAGGGGTGGTCGGCGCGCCCATGGCTGGCCCGGTCCTTGCGGGCCTTGACGTTCCTGCTGCCGGTCGCGCTGGCGCCGGCGATCCTGCTGGGCGCCGCTGCCCTCGTGCCCAGGCCGGCGTCCGGTCCCGGTCAACTCGGTTGGCTGGCGGCGCTCCTGTTGGCGAGTTGGGCGGCGTCCTGGTGCGCGCACCGGGCACTGCAGCGACTCTTGCCGCTGGCCACCCTGCTCGAGCTCTCGCTGTGCTTCCCGGACGGGGCGCCGTCCAGACTACGCCTGGCCAAGCGCAGCAGCAGCGCCTCGGCGTTGGCTCAGCTCATCGACGCGCCGAACGACGAGTCGGCGCAGCAGGCCGCCGAGCGGATGCTCGTGCTCATCACCGCACTTGCCGGGCACGACCGGTCGACCCGGGGTCACGCCGAGCGGGTGCGCGCCTTCGCAGACCTGATCGCGCAGTCCGTCGGGCTCTCGGCGGTCGAACGCGACCGGCTGCGCTGGGCCGCCCTCCTGCACGACATCGGCAAGCTGCACGTCCCGGTCACCCTGCTGCACAAGGCGGGTAAGCCGGACGCCGACGAATGGGCCGTCCTGCGCGAGCACCCGCGGATCGGCGCCGAGCTCGCCGCGCCGCTGATGACCTGGCTGGCGCCGATGCATCGCGTCATCGAGGAGCACCACGAGCGTTGGGACGGCACCGGCTACCCCGCGGGTAGGTCGGGGCAGGAGCTCAGCATCGGCTCCCGGATCGTGCAGGTCGCCGACTCCTTCGAGGTGATGACGGCTGCCCGCTCGTACAAGCGACCGGTACGCAAGGACGCGGCGCTGCGCGAGTTGGTCCGCTGCGCCGGTTCGCAATTCGACCCCGCGGTCGTCCGGGCGATCGTCGCGGTCCCCAGCCGACGGCTGCTGTGGGCGATGGGCCCGACCGCCTGGCTGGCCGGCCTGCCGCTGCTCGGCCAGAGCAGCGTCGCGCTCGTGAGCGGCACGGCCAACCAGCTCGGCTCGGTCGCGGCCGGCGCGGCGCTGGCCGGCGTGGCCGTACTCGGTCCGGCGGCGGCGACGCTGGGGCTCTCCCCCGGCGGGAACGCCGCGGACCGGCACAGCGCCGCCACCGCCCATGACGTACGACGAGCCGGGGTCGACCAGCCGGCAGCGCGGCCCAGCACGGCCAGCGGCGCCCGCCGGGCGGCCGGCGCGCCGACAGTCGAGATCCCGGCTGGCACCGCGCCGCAGGGCGGTGCTTCCGGCGCGGTCGCCGGTCCAGCCGCGGTCCCAGGTCCAGGGCAGCCGACCGTCCCCGGTGCGATCGATCCGGCGGGCCCGCCGTCGCAAGCCCCGCCGGTCCCGACCGGGCCCGGCTGGACGTCGCCTGCAGCCGGAGCACCACCAGCCCAGCCGAGCACGGTGACCGTCGCCGCAGCGGCGCCCGTCATCGGCTCGCCGACCCAGCCGGCCACCGTCACCGTCGCCGCGGCGGTGCCCGTCATCGACAAGCCGACCCAGCCGACCACCGTCACCGTCGCCGCGGCGGTCCCCGTCATCGACAAGCCGACCCAGCCGACCACCGTGACCGTCGCCGCGGCGCTGCCCGGCATCGACAAGCCAGCCCAGCCGACCACCGTCACCGTCACCGCCGCCGCCGCGCTCCCCGGCATCGGCATCGGCATCGGCATCGGCATCGGCATCGGCAAGCCTCGCTGACCGGAGCAGGGCCACTTCCCCGTCGTACGACCGGCTCGAACGCGTTCCAGCCTGCCGCCCCTTTGCGTGGAACGGCCGCAGGACCAGGCGTCCGGAGTCCGCGTCGCTGGGCCGATCGGGGGAACGCGACCCGGCTTGTGCCCCGCGAAAGTGCGGCTGTCTGGGCGCGCAGCGGCCAGTGGCGGGCGCCGAAGTGATAGGTATGGACCTCGTCATCGACCTCACCGGCCCGATCGCCACCGCCGCCACCCACGGCGACTGTGACTTCTGCTGCACCCAGACGCAGCTCTACCAGCTGGTGCACACGTCGCAGGCGCTCTGCGAGTCGTGCTTCGGTCTGGTCCACGCCTCGGCGTAACCGCTAGCCGGCGCGCAGCCTGGCCCGCTTGCGGCCTTCGAGGCCGTACGCCACCGCAAGCCCGATCCCCCACGCCCCGTTAAAGGCAGCCGGCAGCGGTTTGTGCTTCAGCACGAAGGCAGTCGTGATCAGCGCCATGCCGAGCTCCTCGGCGGCAAACACGAGCGGCTCACGCCGGCGCCACAGCCGGTAGAAGCCCGGTAGATAGACCGAGAACGGCACGGCGAGCACGTTGCCCGCGACGAGCAGCACGGTCGAGGTCGTGTCGTCACTCATGGTGGGCAGTGTGCCGCAAGACCATCAGGCCAGGCCCGGGTGCTGCGCCTGCAGCAGTCCGTGCAGCTCCTTGACCCGCTGCGCCTGATCGGCCGGCACGACCAGCGTCGCGGTCGAGGTGTGTACGACGACGAGCCCCTCGCAACCGATCAGCGTGACCAGGTGCGACGGGTCGGAGGAGGCCACCACGCAGTCCTTGCTATCGACCACAACGGCCGTCCCAGCCCCGATCGCGTTCCCGGACGCATCGACACCCACTGCCTCGCCGTACGCCGGCCAGGAGCCGACGTCGAGCCAGCGGGCCGCCAGCGGCAGGGCGGCGACGGTGAAGGCCGGCGAGGTCGACGCCGGTTCCATGACGCCGTAGTCGATGCTGACCTTGGCGATGCCCGGCCAGTCGGTCGCGGCCAGGTCCGGCCAGGCCGGCGTGCCGTAGGCGGCGCCGAGCCCGCGCAGGGTTGGCGCGTCATCGGGGGCGAAGGCGTCCACCGCACGCAGCAGGGTCGCGGCGCGCCAGACGAACATCCCGGAATTCCACAGGTAGCGCGACGGCCCGGCGGCGAGGAACGACGACGCGCGCGTCGTGGTGGGTTTCTCCTGGAACGACGTGACGATCCGGGCGTCGCCGGTGAGCGACTCGCCGAGCTCGAGATAGCCGAAGCCGGTGGCCGGTGCGTTCGGCACCACGCCGAACGTGACCAGCGTGTCCTCGCGGGCCTCGGCGAGGGCGAAGGCGTCGGCGAGGGTGGCCGCGAACGCGTCGACCGGCTCGATCAGGTGGTCGGCGGTGAGCACCGCGACGACGGCGTCGGGGTCGGCGGCGGCGATGACGGCGCAGCCGAGGGCCACCGCCGGCAGGGTGTCCCGGCCGGCGGGTTCGACGATGAGCCGGTCGGCGCGCAGCCCGGGCACCGCGGAGACGGCGGACCTGAGCTGCTCCCCCGCGCCGAGCCACACCTGCCCGGCGGGTACGACGGAAGTGGCCCGCTCGACCGCGATCTCGAGCAACGACCGGCCGTGCAGCAGCGGGACGAGCTGCTTGGGCAACGCCGCGGTCGAGAACGGCCACAACCGGGTGCCCGACCCGCCGGCCAGGATGAGGGCATGCCGCATCAGTGCTCCAACACCTCGGCCGAGCGGGTCGGCGCGGCACCCTCACCGACCGAACGCACCCGCTTGGCCAGCAGGTAGCGCGCGGCCAACCCGAGGGCCAGCAGGCCACGCAGCACGGCGAACCGCGGCCCGGCGTACTGCCTGGACAGATAGCGGTACAGGGACCGGTGGTGCTCGGCGAGCATCGCGGTGGCGACCCGCTCGGTGGCGTGTCCACCGGTGTGGGTGATCACCGCGGACGGCACGTAGACCGACGACCAGCCGGCCTCGCCGAGCCGGCGGCACAGGTCCATGTCCTCGCAGTACATGAAGTACGCCGGGTCGAAGCCACCCACCTGCTCGAAGGCCGTGCGCCGCAGCAGCATGCAGGAGCCCGACAGCCAGCCGGTGGTGCCCTCGACCGGGTCGCCAGCCTCGGCCCGGTAGGACCGGGTCCACGGGTTGCCCGGCCACCACCAGCCGAACACCGCATGGCCGATGCCCCGACCGAGCGACGGGAAGGCCCGCGCCGAGGGGTAGAGCCGGTCGTCCAGCGTGCGGATCGCCGGGCCGAGGCAGCCGGCGGCTGGCCAGCGCTCGGCGGCGGCGAGCAGGTCATCAAGCGAACCTGGGGACCATTCCACGTCGGGGTTCGCGACGACCAGCCACTCGCCGAGCGCCCCCGAGGCGCCGAGGTTGGCGGCCTTGCCGTAGCCGAGGTTGCCGCCGGTCCGCAGCAGCCTGACGCCCGGCCCCTCGGCCAGCTCGACACTGCCATCGGTGGAGCCGTTGTCGGCGAGCACCACGTCGTACGCCGGGCCGGTGGTGGCCGTCGTCAGCGAGTGCAGGAAGGTGGCCAGTGCCGGGCCGGGCGACCAGGTCACGACGACGACCCGGACGGGTCGGGGGCTCACGAGCTGGCGGCGCGGGCGTAGCTGGCGAGGTGCGCCTCGGCGCTGGCGGCCCAGGTGAACTCCAGCGATCGCTCGTGGCCGGCGACGGCCAGCTGCGCGCGCCGGGCCGGGTCGTCGAGCAGGGCGGTCAGGCCGGCGCCGATCGAGGCGGGGTCGGGCTCGGTGTAGGCGACGGCGTCCCCGCCGACCTCGGGCAGCGACAGCCGGGGGGTGGTGAGCACCGGGGCGCCGCAGGCCATCGCCTCGAGCACGGGCAGGCCGAAACCCTCGCCGTGGGAGGGGTAGGCGACGACGGTCGCGCCACCGAGGAAGCCGGGCAGGTCGGTGAAGCGCAGGTAGCCGGGGCGCATCACCCGCAGGTGGGACGGAACCTCCGCGACGGCTCCGTCGACGGTGTCGTCCCAGCCCGAGCCACCGGCCAGGACCAGCGCCGGCGGGTTCTCGCGGCCCTGGCAGGCCAGCACCCAGCCGCGGATGAGACCCGGCACGTTCTTGCGCGGCTCGAGCATCCCGAGGAAGGCGATGTAGGTCTGGCCGGCCAGGCCGAGGCGGGCCTGCACCCGGGCCTGCTCCTGGTCGGACGGCAGATGGAACGTCGTCTGGTCGACGCCGTGGTAGGCCACGTCGATCACCGTCGGATCGGCGTCGAGGACCCGCACGACCTCGTCGCGGGTGGCTTTGCTGGGGGTGATGATCCGGGTGCTGCGCCGTAGGGCGGTGCGGGTGGCACTGCGGAAGAAGGTCCCCTTGACCGAGGTGTGCAGGTCGGGTTCGGTGAAGAACGTCGCGTCGTGGATCGTGACGACGACGGGGCGGCCGGCCCGCAGCGGCATCGTGTAGTGCGGCGAGTGGACCACCTGCGCGCCGACCTGCTGGGCCACCAGCGGCAGGCCGGTCTGTTCCCAGGCCAGCCGGGCCGGCCGGTGCGCGATCGCGGCGGGACCCGCGACGACCTGCGCGTGCGGCGCCATCCGGCCGTAGCGCTCGGCGTCGGCCCGCTGGCAGACCAGGGCGAGATCGGCGCCTGCGTCGGCGAGCGCCGAAACCAGGCCATCGACGTAGCGGCCGACACCGCCTCGGTCGGCGGGCACGGCAGTGGCGTCGACGAGGACGCGCGGGCCGGGCGCAGAGGCCGCAGTGCCGGACAGGATGACTCCTTGTGGTGCAGGTGAGCAGCGGATCTTCGGTGTCACGCGCTCGGGGTCGAGCCTACGCTCTGCCGCCCCCGCGCACCGGCAGACGGGCCGGGCCGGCAGCGACCAGTCCGGCGTAGGCGCGCCAGAGGATCGTGGCAGCGCCTTCCCAGCTGTACGTCGCGGCCCGGAGCGGCCCCGCCGAGCGCAGCCGGGCCCGCAACGCGTCGTCGGTGACGACCGACACGAGCCCGTCGAGCAGCTCGTCGAGCGGGACCTGCAACGCGGCGCCGCCGGCCACCTCGACCAGGGCCGGCACGTCGGTCGTCAGCACCGGCGTGCCGGCCGCCATCCCCTCCAGCAGCGGCAACCCGAAACCCTCGGCGCGGCTCGGGACGACCAGGGCGGTGGCCCGATCCAGCAGGACGGCCAGGTCGGGGTCGGCGACCCGACCCAGCACCCGGACGTCGACGCCGAGCGAGGCGGCCAGTGCTTCGAGGTCCTGCCCACCCCAGCCGGGCTGGCCCGCGCACAACAGCGGCAGCCGCGGGGCCGCCGGATCGGCGAGGGCTCGGACGAGCTCCGCCAGGCCCTTGCGGGGTTCCAGGGTGGCCACGGTCAGCAGGAATCGTTCGGGCAGGCCGAGCCGGGCGGCCCGCTCGTCCGCGTCGGATGGCAGCGCCAGCTCGCCGCTGACGCCCTCGCCCACCACCTGCACGGGCGCGGTCAGCGCGACGTACCGCGCCAGCTCGTCGGCGACCGCCTGGGTGGGGACAACAAGCAGATCGGCGGTTGCGGCGGCCCGCGCCACGACCGCGCGATGCCAGGCGACCCCGCGCGGGGTGAGCGTGTCGGGGTGGGTCCAGGGCACAGCGTCGTGCACGGTGACCACCAGCGGGCGCCGACCCCGCGCGGGCGCCAGCGGGGTCGGGGCGTGCACGACATCGCCTGGGACGCGCGGATATCCGCCGCGCTCCCAGGCCGCGACCAGCGCGCGACGCGGCAGCCCCAGCCGCCGCTCCGGGACGCCCGGCACACGGGCCCTGGCCCGGTGTGCGGCCGTCACCCCGTGGACCTCGGAGCCGGCCGGGGCGGTGCGCGCCAGCGCCCCGGCCAGCTCGCGGCTGTAGCGCCCGGTGCCGCCGGGCACGGGCGACAGGCACTGCTCGAGCACGAAGCCGACCCGCATGCACCGTGACGCTAGCGCCGGGCATCACCCCTGACGCAGGTCGCCACGAGCCAGCCGAGCAGCGCGACCAGCCCGACCCGCTGCGCGACGCCGGACACCGCCGGCGAGAGGGTGAGCCCCAGGGCGGCGCCGGCCACCCCCGTCACGGCGTACGACGTGGGCCGGCGCTCATGCAGCACCGGCACGAGGCCGAGCGCGACGTAGCCGAGCACCACCCACGCCGCGTGCAGCCGGAACGCCTCGCGGCTGCCGTCGAGCGGGAACGCCGCCGCCCCGAGCGAGGCCAGGCCGGCGGCGATCATGGCCGGGCGCGCCCGGGGGGCCAGCATTGGTGCGGCGCCGAGCAGCCCGCCACCCGTGGCGAGGAGCCCCGCCACGGCAAGTGGCCGCTCCGGTGCGCCGAGCCGCGACAGCTGCGACAGCGACTGCGTCAGCAGGTCATGACCGGGGGTCCGAGCCCCCGCCACCGCGTACGCCGCGACAGCGGCAACCGGTCCGGCGATGCCGCACAGCAGGCCGAGTCGACTCACGTCCTGGCCGCTCGTCGCCTGGGCACGACCGCGACGGTATCCACCCCGCGCCCACGCAGCGGGTCAGGACATGACTGTGCGACCCAGTGGGCGCTGGGCCGTCGGGGCGGAGTCATCTGGGTGGATCGCCGCGCTGGCCGCCGACCGTGCTGCCGACCGTGCTGCCGACCGTTTCGGCATCGGCGCTGAACAGTGGGCTGCCGAGACTCGGATCGAGCCAGCCGGCGGCGGTCATCGTCCGGCCGTCGCTGCAGTCGAGCCAGCGTTGCCGATCGTGGATGTCGTGATGGTGGGCGTGACAGAGCAGCACCAGGTTGTCCAGGTCACTCGTGCCGCCGTCGGCCCAGTGGATGACGTGATGGGCTTGGCACCGCGACGGTGGACGGTGGCAGCCGGCGACGACGCACTCCCGATCCCTGGCGCAGAGCGCCCGCCACTGGGCTTTCGTCACCGTCCTGGTGAGCCGGCTCAGGTCGACGTCTTCCATGTCGGGGCTGAGGTGGACGGTGCTGACATCGGCGTCGCAGCACATCCGGAGCATGGCGAAGCGGGTCAGCAGACCGTGCCGGGCGCCCAGCAGGCAGGCCGGGACGGCGCCGCGCATCCCGGCCAGCGTCGCGGCGGTCGCGATGATCGTGACCTGCGCGCGGGTCCCGCCCTGAGCCGGGAGGTCCGACTCGGCGCAATCGGCAACATGGCGGAGCACCTCGACCAAGGCATCATGTCGGCGACGCGGGACGCTGCGGGTGTCCCCCTGCTCCCGAGCACCGTGCACCTGCGCGTCGATGACCGCCCGGAGCAACGCCAGCGTCTCGGGGTGCAGCGTCGCCGACAGATGCCCTGTGCCGTCTGGAGACTCATCGCAGGACAGCCCGATCCGGGCCTCCAGCCGCCGACGCGCCTCAATCGCGAGCTCGGGGCTGATCGACTCCGCGCGCAACCGGAGCTCGGTGGCCAGGGTCACCGGATCCGCGTGCAACGCGACCTGGCAGACCGCATCGATCGCGTCGCCGACGACCTCCGCGCCGAGGCCGCGCAGACCGTGGACGACAGCGCTGCAGTGCGCCCGGGTCACCCGACCGTCGAGCAGCAACGCTCCCAGCGGTTGCAGGTCGCCATCCAGGCGCTCAGCCAGGCGCACCGTCGCACGGGCCGCCCCGACAGTGCAACGCACCGCGCCCTGCACGACGGCAGCCGCCGACGGCAGGTCGACCTCGGTGCAGGTGCCGTGGGCGTCGACCGCCGCGACCTCCCGCAACGCCAACCCGTCCAGCGCCGACGTGGCCTGCAACAGCGCGGCGCAGACCCGCGGATCACCCGTCGGGCCCAGGGCGCGGAGCCGATCCAGCGCGTCCCACAACTCGACGACCGGGGCGGGGCGCGGCGGCGCTGCCGTGACTGACATGCCCCCACCTCCTCGCCACCGATTCGAACTGATGTGCGAAGTCTACCGCGCCGGACCGACCGGAACCAGCTATGTGGACAACCAGTTTCCCTGCTGCCCAGTCGTTCTCGTCATGCAGTCCCGCGACAGGCACCCCGCTTACGGCCGAGCACTGGCGAGATGCCCGCGTCGTACAGTGCCGTCATCCCACACGGCCGAGCTCTGCCCATCGGCGGGAAAAACCACGCTGCGCCGTAGGACTACCGTCCTCTTCATACCTGGGACGTCACTCACAACGGGCGGCGCCGACTGAGGAGCGCAACATGCCGACCGTCGACCTGAACGGCACACCCATCG
>JAYSQK010000452.1:0-1559 GCA_043721555.1 Frankiales bacterium | reverse complement strand
ATCGTCGGCAGGCCGACCTCGATTCGGGGGAAGCAGAAGGTGCACTTCTCTGCCTTGCCGGTGCGGTGGTTGAAGTACACCTTCTTGTACGGGCAGCCGGTGACGCACATCCGCCAGCCGCGGCAGCGGTCCTGGTCGACGAGGACGATGCCGTCCTCGGCGCGCTTGTAGATCGCGCCGGACGGGCAGGAGGCCGCGCAGGCCGGGTTGAGGCAGTGCTCGCAGATCCTGGGCAGGTAGAACATAAAGGTCTGCTCGAAGTCCAACGTGATCTTTTCGCTCAGCTTCTGCAGGACCGGGTCGTCCTGGGTGAGCTTCGGCCCGCCGCCGAGGTCGTCGTCCCAGTTGGCCGACCACTTCACCTTCATGTCCTTGCCGGTCAGCAGGGACTTGGGCCGGGCAACCGGACTGTGCTGCTGCGCGGGGGCGTTGGTGAGCGTCTCGTAGTCGTAGGTCCACGGCTCGTAGTAGTCATCGATCGACGGCATCAGCGGATTGGAGAAGATGCTCAGCAGCTTTTTGATTCGGCCACCGGCCTTGAGCGTCAATCGACCGCGTTTGTTGAGCGTCCAGCCGCCCTTCCACCGCTCCTGGTCCTGGTAGGTGCGTGGATAGCCCTGGCCGGGCCGGGTTTCGACGTTGTTGAACCAGACGTACTCGACGCCGCTGCGGTTGGTCCAGGCCTGCTTGCAGGTGACCGAGCAGGTGTGGCAGCCGATGCACTTGTCGAGGTTCATCACCATCGCCATCTGCGACATGACTCGCATCTAGTACGTCACCTCCTGCGAACGTCGACGGATGCGGGTGACCTCGTCACGCTGGTTGCCGGTAGGTCCGAGGTAGTTGAACGCGTAGCTGATCTGGGCGTGGCCGCCAGCCAGGTGCGTCGGCTTCATCAGCAGCCGGGTCAGGCTGTTGTGGATGCCGCCGCGCTTGCCGCTCGTTTCGGCGATCGGGACGTCGATCGTGCGTTCTTGCGCGTGGTACATGAACACCGTGCCCTGTGGCATCCGGTGGCTGACGACGGCGCGGGCGACGACGACGCCATTGCGGTTCACCGCCTCGACCCAGTCGTTGTCGGCGATGCCGACCTTGTCGGCGTCGCGGTTGCTCATCCAGATCGTCGGGCCACCTCGGGACAGGCTGAGCATGAACAGGTTGTCCTGGTACTCCGAGTGGATGGACCACTTCGAGTGCGGCGTGAGGTAGCGGACCGTGACCCCGAGCTCGTCGATGCTGCCGAGCTGCGGCTCAGCGAACAGGCCCTGCATGTCCAGCGGCGGCCGGTACACGTTGAGCTGCTCGCCGAACGCGGTCATCCAGTCGTGCTCGACGAAGAAGTGCTGCCGGCCGGTGAGGGTGTGCCAGGGCTTGGAGCGCTCGACATTGATGACGAACGGCGAGTAGCGACGGCCACCGTGTTCCGAGCCGGACCACTCAGGGGAGGTGATGACAGGGGTGGGCCGGGCCTGGGTGTCGGCGAAGGTGATCTGCTTGCCCTCGTGCTCGGCCGCCAGGTCGGCGAGCCGGGTCCCGGTGCGCTTTTCCAAGGTGCGGAA
>JAYSQK010000451.1:0-5837 GCA_043721555.1 Frankiales bacterium | reverse complement strand
CTCCCCAGGCCGTCGACCCCGTGCAGGTCCGGGTCCAGCAGGTCGGGGGTGACCAGCGGGCGGACCCGGATCTCGACGAACGGCAGGTCGTGCTGCTGGTAGGACCGGACCGGTTCGGTCACGACGAGGAAGAACTCGGTGTGCAGGCGAGCGACCGGTCCGCCGGTCAGGTCGACCCGCCGTACGGTCTGCTTCACCAGGGCCGCGGAGTGGCCGAACGGGAACAGGTAGCCGGGGTAGACGACCTTGACGAACTGGTCGCGACCCATGGGTGCGATGTGGTCCCACGACTCGATCGCCGGGGAGATGCCGTGCTCCTGCGGCCAGTGCCCGTGCAGGTCGAGGTAGGCGCCCAGGGCCGACAGGTAGAGCTTGTGCGCGTCCACCGGACGTGGGGCGACCAGTGCCTTCGGGTCAGAGGTCTGCGTGACGAGCACGGTCCGGTCAGCGCTGCTGAGTGACATCCGGAACGGCACCGCGGCATCAGTGTTCTCGCCGAGGTCGCGGTCCCGGTTCCAGACCGCCCGCACGATGCGCTGCGCGGTGCTCAGCTCGTCCACGCCGCCGTCGACGGTCCGCACCCCGAGCCGGCTGTGCCAGAGCTCGACGCGGCCTTCGCTGGCCTCGACCGGGCGGGTCGCGTGCGCGAACCCGCCTGCGCTGCTCGGCGAGAGCAGCAGCCGGTACGGCGCCTCGATCGCGGTCTCGTCCGTCCGGGGCGCCCGCGGCGCGGACGAGGCCCTCCGAAAGACCGGGCCCTGCACCAGCAGGCCGGCCCAGTCGGGGACCTTCACCCGCGCGAGGTCCGTCGCGGACTCTCGGGCGAGGACCTGGCGCGCCACCCCAAGGCCGAGCGACGTCAGCAGGACGCCCGCGACCCCGTCCCCTGTCACGAGGGCAGTGCCCTTGGGCGTCTTGGCCAGGACCAGTCCGTCCTTGCCTCGGAACAGGCTGAGGCCACCGGTGAGCACCGCGATCGGCACCTGGTCGAGCAGCCCCCGGTCGACGGCTGCCGGCTGGGCCAGGGGGACCACGATCAGCGGCAGCCGGGACAGTGCCGCGAGCACTCCCTCGACGCTGTAGTCGATCCGCTCTCCAGTCGGCACCGAAAAGACCAGCCTGGTGCCGTACGCCGCGCGCGCCCGGACGGGCGGCGGTGGGCTGCCCTCCTCGTCGGCGAAGGACTGCTCGCCGAGGTGCTGGAAGGGCAGTCGCACCTCGATCCTGGCTTTGCCAGCGAGCGGACGCAGCACGGTTGCTCCGTCTGCCGTCACCAGCTCGCAGCCGTAGGCGGACACCTGCAGGTTGACGAGGTCGCGCGAACGCTGGACCCGGAAGCGCTGCGTCGCAGCGGGGCCCTTCTGCACCCCGATGGGCGGCAGCAGGTGCTGCGGGTCGGGGTCGAACCCGCTGGCAACGGTCGCGGGTGATCTGCGCGGGCGGGTGGGCACGACGACCTCCAGAGGGGGTCAGTGCTCAGCGGGTGCCACGGCGTCCCCCGCGAGAGACCCTTGACCTCTCAGGGCATTCTGGCAAGAAGATCTTGCGGGTCACGTGTTGAAGGCGCAGACCTGTCGTCACGTACGTACAACCGTCGTACAGTCATGCCGTGGCAATGAAAGACTCCCGGTTGGCGGTTCGCCTGGGCGAGGATCAGCTCGAGCGCATCCGGCAGGCCGCCGCCCTGAGCGGGCAGTCCGTGAGTGACTTCGCTCTGCGGACCTTGACTGCCGAAGCGGCGAACGTCTTGGCCGATCGTCGCCTGTTGTCCGTCGACGAGGCCGGCTGGGTCGAGGTGATGGCGGTGCTGGACCGGCCCTTACAGCACAAGCCGAAGCTGGCAACGCTGCTCAACGACCCCGGCCCCTTCGCTGACGCGTGACTTCAGCGCCGCGCTGGACGACCCCGGTCGCGCTCGACAAGAAGCTGCACGACCGCGAGGCATTTGACTGCGGCAACGAGATCCTCAACTCCTGGGTCAAGCGGTACGCCGCGCAGAGCCAAGCTGCCGACACGTCCCGGGTCTTCGTTGCGTCCCCGCTGGTGGAGCGGAGGCGCACGCCGCTGCGAAGTTGCTGCTCGTTCACGCCAAGGACGAGGCTGCCAAGGCTTTCTACCTCGCGCACGAGTTCGAGCCGAGTCGGATCGATTCGCTCACCCTGATGCTGCTCGTGCAGGACATCCGAGCCGCCGCCGGGGAGTAGCCAGACGAAGCTAGGTGGGAGGCATCGCGGCGAGCAGCGTGCGGGCCGGTTCGGCGAATCGGTGCTCGACGAGCACCTCGTACTTGGTGGCCACGACCTGGCTGACGGAGGAGAAGTCCCGACTGCCGCCGCGGGTGATCGCGCTGAAGCCGACCTGCCCCCAGATCAGACCGAACGCTGCGCCGAGGACGGGGGTAGTGAACAGGAAGCCGATCTGACCCTGCCGGCTGAACAGCGCGAAGGCGATCCCGACGAACAGCCCCATCCAGAAACCGGACAGGGCCCCGGCGGCGGCGACTTTGCCACGGGTGAGCCGGCCGGTGACGCGTTCGAACGACTTCAGATCCGTGCCGACGATGGCCAGGTTCGCGACGGCGAAGTCGTTGTCGGACAGGTAATCCACGACGCGCTGGGCCTGGGCGTAATCGTCGTACAGGCCCAGGGACATCGGGTATTCCAGGTCCAGACCGGGTCGAGGAATCACTTGCCGAGGAGTCATACATGATCTCTGCCCGGAGGAAGTCAGTTCGCACCTGATTCGCCGACCGACTTGCGGCCCCTCCGTTCGCCCGGATCGTGCGGTCGACGCGGCCACGGGGAAGCAGCAGGCCGGCCACCCAGCACTGCGACAGTGCGGGGATGGCGACGACCTATTTCACGGCGTCAAGCGTCGACGGTTTCATCGCCGACCCGGAGCACTCCCTGTCCTGGCTGCTCTCCCGCGACGTCGACGATCGCGGTCCGATGGGGTACGCGCGCTTCCTCGAGGAGTCGGTCGGGGCGCTCGCGATGGGCTCGACGACCTACCGCTGGCTCGTGGATCACGAACTCGCTGGCGATGCGTCCCAACCGTGGCCGTATGAGCTCCCGACCTGGGTCTTCTCGACGCGACCACCCACGCAGCATCCGCGCGGCGATCTTCGGTTCGTGCAGGGTTCGGTACGGCCAGCGCACGCAGACATGCTGGCGGCCGCGGGCGAGCGTGGCGTCTGGGTCGTGGGGGGTGGGGAGCTCGCCGGGCAATTCGCCGATGCCGGGCTGCTGGACGAGCTGTGGGTGCAGTACGCCCCGGTGGCCCTCGGTGCGGGCTCGCCGCTGCTGCCGCGACACGTCGAGCTGCGGCTCGAGGACGTCGTACGCAACCGTGACTTCGCCTGCGCCCGCTACACCGTCTTGCGGTAGACGCGCAGCGGGCCTGGGCGACGAGAGAGCATGAAGCAAGGCAAGGTGATCAGTGGCGCTCGATGGCTGCGCCCGGACGTCGGGGGTCGGCAGCAGGTAGAGCAGCGCGAGCGCGAGCATCAAGGCCAGGAACAGCAGGAACGACGTGAGGTAGGCGACGTAGCGCGGCCACTGGTCGGCCAATGCTGTCCCCAGGTGTCCGCTCGCCCCCGTCGGGACCTTGACGTCCAGGATCAGCAGGGTGATGACGATCGCCAGGACGCCGTCGCTGAACGCCTCGAGGCGGCTGGCGCTCATCCCGCGGCCGCCGGTGGGCGGGGCGTCCTCGACGGCGGCTCCCGGCGGCTCGTCACTGGTCGACACGTTGCCGCACGCCAGGTCGAGCGGTGTCGACGCGCAACGACGGTCGCGGCGACCAGGTCGGCCACTTCCCCCGCCGTACGACGGGAACGAAGCGCTCATACCAGGCGTAAAGGGGCCACGGTCGCGGGGGAAGTGGCGCCGCGGCCGGCGGGCGACAGGACCCAGGACCCTGCTGGGACGGGCCCGGACCGGCGCCCGGGACGACCGCGTTTCGGCACGCCGTCCGGGCTGTTTCGGCGCATACTGCTCGACGGCCCCGCTACCGGGATCTTGGCGTTCCCCGTCGGCGGGACCAACGGAAAGGCACCCATGCACCCCGCGGTCGACTGGCAGCCGGTGTTCCAGCGACTCGACGTCGACGGCGTCCAGCTTCGGGTGGCCGTCCTCGGCTCCGGACCGCCGCTGCTGTTGATCAACGGCATCGGCGCCAACGTCGAGATGTGGGCGGAGCTCGCGATCCGGCTGCCCGGTCGGCGCCTGGTGGTGTTCGACTGCCCGGGGACCGGGGAGTCCCCGGCGCTGCCACGGCGGGTCCGCATGCCGGCCCTGGCCCGGCTGGTCGTCGGTCTGCTCGACCAACTCGGGATCGACCGCGCGGACGTGCTGGGCTATTCCTGGGGCGGCGCGTTGGCCCAGGAGCTGGCCCACCAGGCGCCGCACCGGGTGCGTTCGCTCGTGCTGGCCGCGACGATCCCAGGGGTGGGTGGCCAGCCACCGGCCCCCTGGGTGGTGGCCGCGATGGCGACCCCGATCCGCTACTCCTCGCGCACCTATCTGCGCCTGGTGGCGCCGCTGGTCTACGGGACGTCGATCGGGGCGGACGAGCCGCACCTGGACGCCCGCCGGAACCGCCCACCGAGCGCCCGCGGCTACTCCCACCAGCTCTACGCCATCACTGGCTGGTCGAGTCGGCCCTGGTTGCGCACGCTCCGGCTGCCGGTGCTGGTCCTGACCGGCGAAGGCGACCGCCTCGCGCCCCGCCGCAACGCCGCGATCCTGGCCCGCAGCATCCCCGGCGCCCGGCTGAAGGTGCTGCCCGGTGGTCACCTGTTCCTGCTGCAGCAGGCCGAGCTGGCCGGGCGGACGATCACCGCCTTCCTCGACGGCCAGGACGTGCCGCCCGCCGGCTAGTCAGCCACGGCCGCGGGACGGTCCAGGACATAGGAGCCGGGTGCGGCCTCGATCGCGGGGTGCCGCCGGTTCCCGGGGCGCTTGGGCGCGGGGCGTTCGGCGCCGGCTCGCTCCACCTCCCACGCGGCCCACGGCTCCCACCAGCTGCCGGTCCGGGCGGTGGCGCCGGCCCGCCAGTCCTGTGGCTCGGCGCCGGTCGGCCCGCCCTCGTAGTAGCTGGCCTTGGGATTGCCCGGGGGATTGACCAGGCTGGCGATGTGCCCTGCGTTGCTCAGCACGAACGTGCTCGGCCCGGACAACGCCGTCGTCGTCCGGTAGCAGCCGGTCCACGGCGTCAGATGGTCGGTCATCGCCCCGGTGACGAAGGTCGGCACGGTGATCTGCCGCAGGTCGATGGGGCTGCCCAGCACCGTTACCGCCCCCGGTCGGCACAGCGCATTGGTCCGGAAGATGTCCAGGAACTGCTGGTGCAGTTGGGCCGGCAGGTTGGTCCCGTCAGCGTTCCAGGCCAGGATGTCGAAGACCGGCGGGTCGTTGCCCATCAGCCAGTTGCTGACGACGTAGTTGAAGACCAGGTCATCGGGCCGCATCCAAGAAAAGACGGTCCCCAGCGAGCGGGCCGTGATGATGCCTTTGCGACGCGATGCCGAGCCGGCCAGCTCCAGCAGGCGGGGCGAGGAGAACGCCCCGAGCGGCGCGCGTTCGTCGAAGTCGAGCAACGTCACGGCGTACGCCGCACTGTGCACGCTCTGGTCGCCGGTGTCCGCGAGGTGGTTGAGCACCGCCGTCTGCAAGATCCCGCCGGCGCAGAAGCCGAGGGTGTTGACGTCCGCGGACCCGGCAATGTCCTTGACCACTTCGAGGGCGTCCTCGATGGCCGCGCAGTAGGTGTCGAGGTCCCAGTCGGCCTGCTCCGGCCCGGGGTTGCGCCAGCTGAGGATGAACACCTGCAGCCCC